>NZ_CALAOH010000120.1 GCF_937926365.1 uncultured Azohydromonas sp.
GCAGCCAGCCGCTGCGCGACGCCGAGCGCGAGGCGCTGTCGGCGCTGCTGGCGGCGCACCGGGGCAGCCGCGCGGAGCTGGCGCGCCAGCTGGGCATCAGCGAGCGCTCCCTCTACCGCAAGCTGCGCGAGCTGCAGGCGTCGCGCGCGCAGGACGGCGGCGAGGGCGCCGAGGGCTGATCACGCCCCCTCGGCCTGCAGCGGGAACGGCTGCAGGATCTCCTCCAGCCAGGCCAGGAGCACCCGCGCCCGGCCGCGGGTGTGGCATCTGCACGCTTTTGCGCCGGGGTCGCGGAAGAGGGCCTTCCTAGAATTCGCGGGTGAAAGTCACCGCCATTCCCCACACCGAAGCGCCGGCCCCGGTCGAGGCCGTGCCGGTGCCCGCGGGCGTTTCAACCCTGCAGGCCACGGACTCGCTGTCGGTCAAGACGGCGGGGGCGCTGCTGGCCGCGCATCCCGGCGCGGCCTCCGGCGTGGTGGAGCTGAGCCCGCTGGGCCAGAGCGTGGCGACGCTGTCGGCCTTCGGGCTGCCCGTGGCGGTGCTGCCCGCCAATGGTCCGCAGGACGCGCTGCTGCCCGGCCAGCAGCAGCACCAGCAGGCCGCGCAGAACGTGATGCAGGCGCTGGCCGCCGCGCTGAGCCTGAAGCAGGCTGTCGCGGCCCAGGAATGGCTGGGCGAGGAGCCCGAGTCCGACGCCCCGGCCCACGAGAACACGCGGCGGCAGCCGAGCGCGGCCGACGCCGGCGCGCCGGCGCGCTCGCCGGCGCAGCAGTCGGCCGGCTCGCTGCTCAACGCGATGCTGTGCGCCTCGCTCACCGGCCAGACGGCCATCGAGGTGCGGCGCTGGGACCGGCGCCCGCTGAAGCTGGAGCTGCAGCGCGAGCCGGACGGGCGCGGGGGCTTTCGCGTCGTGCGCGCGCGCGTGCGCCATGAAACGGAGCAGGGCACGCTCGACGCGGTGGTGGAGCTGAGCACGTCCTTGTCGGAAGAAGGCGAAGCCTCGGCGATGAACGTGAACATCATTTGCGGCGAGGGGCTGGTGCGCGAGGTGGGCGAGCACGTGGACGAGTTGCGCCAAGCGCTGGACGCCCGGGGCCTGCATGCCGCCGTGCGCGCCCTGCCGGCGCCGGCCGAGGTCTGACATGAAGCGGCCCGAAAACGCCCTGGACGGGCTCCACGCCGAGGAGCCCACGCGCCGCCGCGCCGCGGTGGCCATGAGCTACGACACGCACCAGCGCATCGGCGCGCCCCAGGTGGTGGCCAAGGGCTACAACGAAACGGCCCGGCGCATCGTGGAGCTGGCGCGGCAGGCGGGCATCCCGGTGACGGAATCTGCCGAGCTGGCGCAGGCGCTGATGCACGTGGAGTTGGACCGCGAGATTCCGCCGGAGCTGTATGCGGCCGTGGCGGAACTGCTGGTGTGGATCTGGAAGCTGCAGCAGCCGCTCAAGACGGCGTGAGGCCGCGCCGGGCTGGCGCCTCCTCGGTGGCAGCCCAGCGCTCCAGCAGCAGGTACAGCGCCACGCCGCCCAGCAGCGGCAGCAGGTAATAGAGCGCGCGGTAGGCCAGCACCGCGCCCATCACGGTGCCCTGCCCCAGGCGGCCCGACAGCAGCGTCAGGTACACCGCCTCCAGCACGCCCAGGCCCGCCGGGATGGGGGTGAACACGCCCACGATGGAGGCCGCCATCAGCACCGCCAGCGTGGTGCCGTAGGGCAGCCGCTCGCCCAGCAGCAGGTACATCACCGTGCCCATCAGCGCCCAGTTCGCGGTCGAGAACGCGAGCTGCACCACCGCGCGGCCGGGGCTGGGCAGCTGCAGGCGCCGCCCGCGCACGCGCCATTCCTGCCCTCGCCAGCGGGCGCAGGCCGCGACGTAGCCCGCGGCCAGCAGCAGCATGAGCACGCCCACGGCGCGCAGCGTCCACCCCGGCAGCCAGGCCTGCGGCGGCAGCGAGATCACGCCCGAGGCGAAGAGGCCGCCGGCCAGCAGCCCGTAGCCGAGCCAGTTGGTGGCCAGGCTGATGCCCACCACCTGCGCCACCGAGGTCTCGTCCAGGCCAGCACGGGCGTACAGCCGGGCGCGCAGCGCCACGCCGCCCACCAGCGAGCCCAGGTTCAGATTGAAGGCGTAGCTGGAAACGGCGATGGCCCAGGTGCGCCAGCGCGCCACGCGGTGGCGCACGTGGCCGCGGCCGATGAGGTCGAAACAGCCGTACACGGCATGGCTGAGCGTGGCCAGCGCCCAGGCCACGAGCAGCGTCTGCAGCGGCTGGCGCTTGAGCGCGGCCCAGGCGCCGGCCCAGTCGATCTGGTGCGCCCGCGACAGCAGCAGCCCCAGGATCAGCACGCCCAGCACGGGCACCGCCCAGCGGCGCAGGTGCGGCCAGGCGGCGGTCAAGGAGGCCCGCAGCGGGCTGGTCGGCACGGTAGGAGCGTCACTGAGCATGGTGGCCCCATCTTCCCCAGTGCCGGCAGCGCCCGCCAGACGCCGCCGCCGCGTGTCGCTGTAGGCGCTTTCCGACGCGGCTACCGGACGCCGCGCCGCCGGCGTGGCCGCGCCGGGCAGCGAAAAGCCCGCCGGCGGCGGGCTTCGGTGCTTCGGGCGCTCAGCAGGATCAGGGCTGCAGCAGGTCGCCCAGCCCGCCCAGCAGCGGCTTGCTGCGCGGCAGCGTGATGACGGTGCCCTCGCGACGCGTGTCGGCGCCGCCGTAGTAGCGCCCGGTCTTGGGGTCGATGCCCACGCCCTGCACCGCGCCGATTTCGCCGACGCTCACGCCGTAGCCCAGCGCCCTGAGGCCATCCACCGTGGCCGGGGGCAGCGCCGCCTCCACCGTCACCGAGGAGCCGGCGCTGGTGACGGACAGGCGCGGCGCGTTGATGGCCTGCTGCAGCCCCATGCCGTGGTCGATGAGGTTGAGCGTGACATTGAGCACCGAGTTGATGATGGTCGAGCCACCCGGCGAGCCGTAGGCCACCAGCGGCTTGCCCTTGGGGTCGAAGATCATCGTCGGCGTCATGCTGCTGCGCGGGCGCTTGCCCGGCTGCACGTCGTTGTAGCCGAGGCTACCGGTGAACGGATTGATGGTCGGGGCGAGGTTGAAGTCGGTGAGCTCGTTGTTGAGCAGGAAACCGTGGTTGCGGAAGGAACCGTCCGGGCGCTTGTAGCCCGCGAACACGCCGATGCCGTGCGAGGACTCGATGGTGTTGGTGTAGGAGACGAAGTTGCCCCAGCGGTCGGCCACGGCGAAGTGCGTGGTGGTCTCGCCCGGGCCGGTCACGGGCTCGGCCACGGCCAGCCGCTGGCCCGCCTCGACGCCGGCGAACTGGTAGGGGCGCGGGTCGTCGGCCACCGGGTTGGTGCCCTGGCGCTGCCCCGGCACGATGGCAGCGCCGCGCATCTCGGTGTAGCCCTTGGCCAGCAGCCCCTTGGAGGGCACGGGAACGAAGTCGGCGTCGCCCATCCACACCGCGCGGTCGGCGAAGGCGATGCGCATGGCCTCGGCCATCACGTTGGCCGTGTTGAGGGAACCGAAGCCGTAGCCCGCGGCCGCGTCGCCGATGGGGAAGCGCTCCAGCATCTTGAGCATCTGCAGCAGCGTCAACCCGCCGGAGGACGGCGGCGACATCGCCTTGATGACGTAGCCGCGGTAGGTGGCCTGCACCGGGTCGCGCAGCGCGGGCTGGTACTGCTGCAGGTCGGCCAGGGTCATGCTGCCGCCGCGGCCCCACTTCTGCCCTTCGACGATGCCCTTGGCGATGTCGCAGCCCTTGGCCGGGATGTAGCGGTAGAAGCAGTCGGGGCCGTTCTTGGCGATCAGGCGCAGCGTGCCGGCCAGCGCCTGGTTGCGCACCAGCGAGCCCACCGCCGGCGGCACGCCACCGGGGCAGAAGAAGGCTTCCGCCTCGGGCGAGTTGCGCGCCCGGGAGCTGCAGCTGGCCTCGACGTAGCGCGGCGTGGCCTTGAAGCCCTTGTCGGCCAGGTGGATGGCCGGCTGCAGCACCTTGTGCAGCGGCATGCGGCCGAAACGGTCCAGCGCCAGCGCGGTGCCGCGCACCATGCCGGGCACGCCCACGGCCACGCCCTGCAGCGACGCGTTGGCCACGCCCACGAACATGTCGGGCCGGGCGCCGGCGGGCGCCTTCTCGCGCGAGTCGATGTAGAAGGTGCGGCCCGTCGCGGCGTGGTGAATCATCATGAAGCCACCGCCGCCGATGCCCGCCGACTGCGGCTCCACGACGTTGAGCGCGTAGGCGATGGCCACGGCCGCGTCAATGGCGTTGCCGCCCTTTTCCAGCACCTGCGCGCCGGCCTCGGCGCCATAGGGGTTGGCCACCGCCACCACGGCCTGCGGCCGCGCCAGCGGCAGCGCTGGCAGCTTGCCCAGCGACAGGCCGATGCTCGCCTGCGCCGAGGCCGCGGCGCAGGCGCTCAAAGCCAGCAACACCGCCCGCCGCAGGCAGGTCGGATTGAAGAATTCGGACTCCCGTAGTGGCATGGCGCAGCTCCTCGTGAAGGGGGTGAAGGCGCGGGCACGCGCCGTGCGCGTCCCGGGCCAGCTCACTCTGCCCAGGGGGGATCACCACTTCAACCAGGCGGCCGCCGCCCGGATGCGGGCGGCCAAACGGGCCGGAACGTGCTAGGAGGCTGTCGGACTTCTCGGTACATCTGGGGCGCTGCTGACATCCTGGACA
>NZ_CALAOH010000121.1 GCF_937926365.1 uncultured Azohydromonas sp.
ACGATCAGCGCGTCTTCGCCGCGGTCGCGGAAGTACTCGCCCATCGTGCAGCCGGAGTAGGCCGACACGTACTGCATGGCGGCGGACTCGGAGGCCGAGGCGGCGACGACGATGGTGTACTCCATCGCGCCGTGCTGCTCCAGGGCACGCACCACGTTCTTGATCGACGACGCCTTCTGGCCGATGGCGACGTAGACGCAGACCATGTTCTGGCCCTTCTGGGCAATGATCGCGTCCAGGGCGACGGCGGTCTTGCCGGTCTGGCGGTCACCGATGATCAGCTCGCGCTGGCCGCGGCCCACGGGCACCATCGAGTCGATCGACTTGATGCCCGTCTGCACCGGCTGGCTCACCGACTGGCGCGCGATCACGCCCGGGGCGACCTTCTCGATCACGTCCGTCATCTTGGCGTTGATCGGGCCCTTGCCGTCGATGGGCTGGCCCAGCGCGTTGACCACGCGACCGATGAGCTCGGGGCCCACGGGCACTTCCAGGATGCGGCCCGTGCACTTGACGGTGTCGCCTTCGGAGATGTGCTCGTACTCGCCCAGGATCACCGCGCCGACCGAGTCGCGCTCGAGGTTCAGCGCCAGGCCGAAGGTCTGCACGCCGGAGGGGCTGGCGGGGAATTCGAGCATTTCGCCCTGCATCACGTCCGACAGGCCGTGCACGCGCACGATGCCGTCCGTCACCGAGACCACGGTGCCCTGGTTGCGGATGTCCGTCGAGGGCTGCAGGCCCTCGATGCGGCTCTTGATCAGTTCGGAAATTTCTGCGGGATTCAGTTGCATCGTGTTCTCCCAGACTGCCACCTCAGCGGGCGGACAGCGTGGCGGGCGGTGACTGGCTGCGGGCCGTGCGCGGGGGGCGGCGACAGGCCCCCTGCTGTGCGCTTAGGCCGTGAGCGCCACCTTCATCTGTTCCAGACGGGCCTTGACCGAGCCGTCATAGACCTCGTCGCCGACCACCACGCGGATGCCGCCGATGAGCGAGGGATCGATCTGCACCGTGGCGTTGAGCTTGCGACCGAAGCGCTTTTCCAGCGCGGCCAGCACCTCGGCGCCCTGCGCCTCGTCGATCGGGAAGGCGCTGTAAACCAGCGCGTCGGAGACCCCGCTGCCAGCGTTGACCAGTGCGCGGTACTGCGTCGCCACTTCGGGCAGCGCCACCAGGCGACCGTTCTCCAGCATCGTGCGCAGCAGGTTCTGCAGCGCGGGCCACAACGGCGCGGGCAACGCCCCGGTGATGACGTTGAACACCTGCTCGGTGCTCACGCGCGGGTTGTCGGCGAACTGGCGCACCTGCGGCTCGGCGGTCAGCGCCGCAAGCAGGTCAAGCTGCTCGATGGCACCGCGCTGCTCGGCGGGCATGATCACCTTGAACAGCGCCTCCGCGTAGGGGCGGGCAATGGTTGCAAGCTCAGCCATGGTCAGAGCTCGCTCTTGAGGCGCGACAGCAGCTCGCCGTGCACCGCGGGATTCACTTCGCGGCGCAGGATCGCTTCGGCACCCTTGACAGCCAGCGCGGCGACTTCGTCGCGCAGCGCCTCGCGGGCACGAATGCTGGCCTGCTCGGCCTCGGCCCGGGCCGCGGCGACGATCTTGGCGGCCTCTTCGTTGGCACGGCCCTTGGCTTCTTCGACCATGGACTGCGCCAGGCGCTCGGCGTCAGCCAGACGGCGGGCGGCGTCATCGCGTGCTTCGGCCAGTTGGGCCTCCACGCGCTTGTTGGCCGTGGCCAGTTCGGCCTTGGCCTTGTCGGCCGCAGCCAGCCCGTCGGCGACCTTCCGGGCGCGCTCATCGAGCGCCTTGGTGATGGGCGGCCACACGAACTTCATCGTGAACCACCACAAGATCACGAAGACGACGATCTGCGCCAACAACGTTGCGTTCAGATTCACGGCTCGGACCTCTCTCGTTAAAGACTACTTCGGGGACGGACGAGAAAGACCCGGATCAGCCAGCGATCACGAAGGGGTTGGCGAACGCGAACAGCATCGCGATACCCACGCCGATCAGGAAGGCGGCGTCGATCAGACCGGCCAGCAGGAACATCTTGGTTTGCAGCTCGTTCATCAGCTCAGGCTGACGGGCCGAGGCTTCCAGGTACTTGCCGCCCATCAGGCCGATACCGATACAAGCACCGATGGCGCCCAGACCGATGATGACGCCGCAAGCCAGAGCGACCAGACCGAGGATGTTTTCCATGACTACTCCTAGATGAGTTGATTGAGTTGGGAAAGGGAACGGGGGAAAGCCGCCGGTCAGTGCGCGTCGTGCGCCTGGCCCACGTACACCAGCGTCAGCATCATGAAAATGAAGGCCTGCAGCGTGATGATCAGGATGTGGAAGATGGCCCACGCGGAACCGGCCAGCACGTGGCCGATCCACAGAGCGACACCGCCCAGAGAGCCGAAGCCCACCGCGCCCATCAGCGCGATCAGCATGAACACCAGTTCGCCGGCAAACATGTTGCCGAACAGTCGCATGCCGTGAGAGACCGTCTTGGCGACGAACTCGATCATCTGCATGAGGAAGTTGATCGGGGCCAGCACGATGGCCATGGCGCCATGGCCGTGGAAGGGCGCGGAGAACAGTTCCTTCACCCAGCCGCCCAGGCCCTTGATCTTGATGTTGTAGTACAGGCACGCCAGCAGCACCGTCACCGACAGCGCCAGCGTCGTGGACAGGTCCGCCGTGGGCACCACGCGCATGTAGGCATGGTGCGGGTCATGGCCGGCGGCACCGTAGACCGCGGCCCACAGGTTCGGGATCAGGTCCAGCGGCAGCAGGTCCATCGCGTTCATCAGGAAGATCCACACGAAGGCCGTCAGCGCCAGCGGGGCCACCGCCTTGCGCGACTGCTCGTTGTGCACGATGCCGCGGGCCTGCGTGTCCACCATCTCCACCAGGAACTCGATGGCCGCCTGCATGCGCCCGGGCACGCCCGAGGTCACGCTCTTGGCCACGCGCCACAGCAGGAAGCAGCCGATCACGCCCAGCAGGATCGACCAGAACAGCGAATCCAGCTTGAGTACTGGATCCGACAGCGAGAAGTCGGCAATGCCCGACTGCGTGCGGGTCGTGAAGTGCTCCAGGTGGTGCTGGATGTATTCACTCGCGGTTGGTCCGTGTCCTTCGGCAGCCATGTCAGCTTCTCTTCTTCCTTGCTCGCGCCCGGCCCTGCCACAGCAGCGCCAGCCAATTGACCTTCATGCACAGCACCATCGTCACCAGCAACGCCGGCCAACTCAGGTCGCGCACGACCACCGCCGCCGCCACCAGCATGGCGGCCGCGACACCGATCTTGATGAACTCCCAGAGCAGGAAGCCGAACACCTGGGTGCCGGGCTGCTTGTCCCTGGTCCTGGCGAGGCCGCGGACCATCAACGCCCCCGGCACCACCACGGCAGCCGCGCCATACAGCGCCGACCAGCCGATCGCCCCCCGCCCCGTGACGACTGCCGCCAGGGCAGCCACCACCAGACCTACCGCGGCTTGAACCGCGACCACCCGCCACGGCGACAGCAGCGGGTACTCTTCGCGCAAGGCCTGCACTTGCTCACGCGTCAACGGCGCTCGCTCGTCCAGTTCCTTGTCATGTTCGTCCTCCGCCCAGCTGTCGCGGAACTCGGGACGCCGGGACCGCTCTTGCATAAGGCTTCAGACTGTCTCTATGCGCAAAACCGGCGGATT
This sequence comes from uncultured Azohydromonas sp., assembly GCF_937926365.1. Lineage (GTDB taxonomy): Bacteria > Pseudomonadota > Gammaproteobacteria > Burkholderiales > Burkholderiaceae_C > Azohydromonas. The sequence continues at coordinate 3,696 of NZ_CALAOH010000121.1, forward strand.
ATAGGTGGAAAACCCTTAGCCTCCACTTACAACTCATGCCCTGCCGACACGCTCCGGCATGGCTTGCAATGGCGCGCGCATTGAGCCAGCTCAATCCGTGAGCCTGTGGCGCCCCTGCGGCGGCGGCGCAGTGTCCACGATGTCGCGCGGTGCCGGCGCCGCGCACCACAATCGCCCCACCATCCGCTCCCGAGCCGACCGTGTCCCGCCTTTTCCCCCGCCACGTCGTGGCTTTTTCCTTGCTGCTGGCGCCGCTGCTGGGCGCCATGGCCCAGACCGAGGTCCGCACTGAGCAGTTGCGCGCCGAACTTTTGGCCCACGCTCCCGAGGGCGTGGCGCCGGGCAAGCCGCTGTGGCTGGGCCTGCTGCTGGAACACGCGCCGCACTGGCACACCTACTGGAAGAACCCGGGCGACTCCGGGCTGCCCACCAAGCTGCAATGGAGCGCTCCCCCGGGCGTGGACCTGGGCGAGATCGAATGGCCCGTGCCGCAGCGCCTGCCCGTGGGCCCCCTGATGAACTTCGGCTACGAGGGCCGCGTGCTGCTGCCGGTGAAAGTGCAGGTGCCCACGGGCTTCGACGCTCCGTCGTTGAGCGTGCAACTGCAGGCGGACTGGCTGGTGTGCAAGGAGGTTTGCCTGCCCCAGACCGGCCGCTTCAGCCTGCAGCTGCCCAGCCAGGCGGCCACATCCGCGAACGCGGCGTTGTTCGACGAGGCGCAGCGACGGCAGCCCAAGGCCATGGCCGGGGTACAGACGGCGGCACGCATCGAGGGCCATGAACTCGTACTTGACGTCCAGGGCCTGCCAGCAACGCTGCAGGGCCAGCCGCTGGTCTTCTTCCCCGAACAGCCCGGCATCCTGGACAACGCCGCGCCGATGCGCTCGCGCTGGGACGGCGCCGCGTGGCAGCTGCGAGCGCCGCTGTCATCCGAGCGCGACCAGAGCCCGCCGCGCCTGGACGCGGTGCTGGCCGACGCACAGGGCGGCGGCGTGCAGCTGGGCTTCGACGTCGCCGGCCCCTGGCCCGCGCCAGGCACCACGCCGCGGCGCGACCCCGTGGCCGAGGCCGAATCGCCCGCGGCGCCGGCCGCCGGGGCAGTGGGTGCGTCCTCACCCGCCTTCGGTCTGGCGCTGCTGCTGGCGCTGGGCGGCGGGATGCTGCTGAACCTGATGCCCTGCGTGTTCCCGGTGCTGTCGTTGAAGCTGTTGAGCTTCGTGACGCACCACCACCGGCGCGAGCGCGTGGCCGCGGCGCTGGCCTACACCGTCGGCGTGCTGCTGTCCTTCGTAGCGCTGGCGGCGCTGATGCTGGCGCTGCGTGCCGGCGGCCAGCAGCTGGGCTGGGGTTTTCAACTGCAGTCGCCGGCCTTCGTGGCGGCGCTGGCGGTGCTGTTCACCGTGATCGGGCTCAACCTGGGCGGCCAGTTCGAGTTCCGCAGCGTGCTGCCCTCCAGCCTGGCCGGGCTGCAGTTGCGCCACCCGCTGCTGGACCACGCGCTCACCGGCGTGCTGGCCGTGGCGGTGGCCTCGCCCTGCACCGCGCCCTTCATGGGCGCCTCGCTGGGCGCGGCGGCCACGCTGCCGACGGCGCAGGCGCTGTCGGTGTTCGCGGCGCTGGGGCTGGGCATGGCCCTGCCCTACCTGGCCGCAGCCGCCTGGCCGGGCGTGGCGCGCGCGCTGCCGCGGCCGGGGCCGTGGATGGCGCAGCTGCGCACGCTGCTGTCCTTCCCCATCTTCGCCACCGTGGTGTGGCTGCTGTGGGTGCTGGGCCAGCAGACCGGGCTCGATGGCGCCGTGGCGCTGCTGGGCCTGCTGGTGGCGCTGGCCTTCGCGCTGTGGGCGCTGGCCAGCCCGGCCTTCCAGGCCGCACGCCGCGGGGCGCGCACGGGCGTGGCGGTGCTGGCCGTGGCGGTGCTGGGCGCGACGCTGCACTGGGCCCTGCCGGCCTGGCGCGAGGCGCCTGCGGACGGTACGGACGCTGCCGCGTCCGGTGGCGGCTGGGAAGCCTGGAGCGCCGAGCGAGTGCGCACGCTGCAGGCGCAGGGCCGGCCAGTGTTCGTGGACTTCACGGCCGCCTGGTGCGTGACCTGCCAGATCAACAAGCGCGGCACGCTCGCCGATGCCACGGTGCGTGCCGATTTCGAGCTGCACGACGTGGCGCTGCTGCGCGCGGACTGGACGCGGCGCGACGCGGCCATCGGCGCCGAGCTGGCGCGCCTGGGGCGCAGCGGTGTGCCGGTCTATGCGCTGTACCCGGCCGGCGGCGGCGCGCCGCGGCTGCTGACGGAAGTGCTGTCGGTGGCCGAGGTACGCGATGCGCTGTCGGCGCTGCCGGCCAGGCCCTGACGCGACGCCCTCCGAATCGCCGCACCCGCCACGGGCCAGGCGGCGGCGCCATCCCTACAGCTTCGCGAAGTTGACCGGCAGCCCCGGCACCGCCACGCGCATCTCCAGCACGCAGCCGGCCCAGGGCTCGCGCGCGAGCTCGTCGGCGGGGCGGTGGTCGCGCGCGGTGGTGACGTAGAGGGTGCGCAGGTCCGGCCCGCCGAAGCAGGGCATGGTCGGGCAGTGCACCGGCAGCATCACCTCCTGCAGCAGCTGACCCTGGGGCGACAGGCGCAGCAGCCGGCAGCCCTCGTACATCGCCACCCAGTACGCGCCCTCGGTGTCCACGGCGGCGCCGTCGGGACGGCCGCCATAGCGCACACCTTCCTGCCGCGGCGCGAAGCGCGCGAACACGCGCTGGCGCGACAACGTCCCGAGGTCGGGATCGAAGTCCAGCGCCCGCACCTCGTGCGCGCGCGTGTCGCTCCAGTACATGGTGTGGCCGTCCGGGCTCCAGGCCAGGCCGTTGCTGGTGGTGACGCCATCGGCCATGCGCTCGAGCTCGCCGTCGTCGAAGCGGTAGAGCGCCGCGCGCGGCTGGCGCTGCTCGTCGATGGTGCCGGCCCACAGCCGCCCCTGCGGGTCGGCCTTGCCGTCGTTGAAGCGCTGCTGCGCAGGGTCGTAGGGCGGCCTGCACACGCGATGGCGCTGGCCATGGCGGGGGTCGAAGCACCACAGGCCGTCGCGCATGGCCAGCAGCACGCGTCCGCCCTGCGCCGGCGCGGCGCAGCCGGGCTCGGTCTCGAAGCTCCAGTGGTCGTGGCGGCCTCGTCCGGGCTCCCAGCGGTGGAGGCAGCGCCCGGGAATGTCCACCCACCACAGCGCGCCTTCGTGCGGATGCCAGAAGGGCGACTCGCCCAGCCGCGAGGGCGGCAACGGTAGCGGGCGGGGGTCGAACAGGCGCTCAGTGCTCATGAAAACTCCAGGACCGGGCCGCGCCGCCATGCGGCGGCGGCACGTGGCTGCGGCACGAGGGTCAAGGGATCGTGATGTCGAGGTTCATCCAGCCTTCGAGGCCCTGCCCCGGCGCCACGGCGCGCAGCCCATGCGCCTCGGGGTCCGCCTGCTGGATGGCGTTGTTGAGGTGGCTCACCGGCTCCACGCAGTAGTGGTCGCGCACCGCCTTGGCGAAAACCACGAGGTAGGGCTGATCGGAGCTGATGCGCACGCTGAAGTGCCCGTCGCCCGTCAGCGCCTCGCCGTCCCAGCCCTCGAAAACGTTGTCGTAGTCCATCTGCAGGACGTCGCCGTCGATGCCGTCCTGCGCCACGCGCCGCACCGGCAGCAGCGTCTCGTCCGGCTCCCAGCGCTGCGACACCCTGGCCCGCAGCCAGCAGCCCGGCCGCTTGCTGAAGTAGGGGTGCCAGCCGAAGCCCAGGGGCTGCACGCGGGCGTCGGTGTTGCGCACCGACATGCGCAGCCGCAGCGCCCGCGGTTCCAGCTCGAAGTGCTGGCGCGCCTCGAAATCGAAAGGCCAGAAGGCATCGGCCCGGTGCGCGTAGCGCAGCTCGGCGCGCGTGGCCTCGGCCGACACCACTTCCCACGGCCGCTGCCAGCCCACGCCGTGCAGCGTGTTGGGCTCGTCCACGTTGGCGGCGAGCTCGATCTCCTGCCCCTGCCAGTGGAAGCGCCGCCGGCCGATGCGGTTGGAATACGGCACCAGCGGGAAGCAGGCCGAAGGGCGCGACCCGGTCAGCCGCGCCGGGTCGAAGCTGTGGAGCACCGGCCGATCGCCGTGCCACAGCCCGGCGATGCAGCCACCCAGGTCGGGGCGCAATGCCAGGCGCAGCGCGCCGGCCTGGAGTTCGGTCACGGGATTCATCAACTACTGCCTTGCGTTGTCGCCGTCGAAGACGCCGCGCCCGGGTGCCGGGGAATGGGCGGGATCAGGCCGTCGTCGCCTCGGTGCGGGTGCCCGAGCTCAGCGAGTGCACGTGCAGCTCGCCGTCGGGCGTGCGCAGCGATTGCACCACGGCCTGGGCGCCGCGCATGAGCAGGCCCAGGTCGGAGGCCACGGCGATGAAGTTGAATCCCATGGCGCGGAACTGCGTCACCACATCCGGCGAGGCGCCCACCGTGCCCACCGGGATGCCCAGCCGCCGGCAGCGCTGCGCCGCGTCGCCCATGAGCCGCATCACCTCCGGGTGCATGGGCTGGCCGGCGTGGCCGAGCTGCGCGGAGAGGTCGGCCGGGCCGACGAAGATGGCGTCCACGCCTTGCACCTGCGCGATGTCCTCCAGCTGCGCCAGCGCCTGCGGCGTCTCCAGCTCCACGATCACGCCCACCTCCGGCGCGCTGCCGGCCGCGCCATAGCGCGTGGCGCGGCTGAGCGTAGCCATGCTGCGCACACCGTGCGGCGCGTGGCGCGTGGCGGCCACGGCGCGCCGGGCGTCCTCGGCAGAGTCCACCAGCGGGAACATCAGCGTCGGTGCGCCGGCATCCAGCACGCGCTTGACGGCCACGGTTTCGTTGGCGGGCACGCGCACCACGGGCGTCATCTTGGTGTTGCCGATGGCCTGCAGCAGGTGCACCAGGTCCATGTGGTCCAGCGGCGCATGCTCCATGTCCACCAGCCCCCAGTCGAAACCGGCATGGCCCACGGCCTCGGCCACGATCGGGCTGGCGGAGGTGATCCAGGTGCCGATCGGCGGATGGCTGCCGGCGGCCTTGAGCAGATGGCGGAAGTTGTTCATCGACGGCTCCTTGTGCCCGTAACGGGCGGCGTTGTGAACGAAGGGCAGTCCAGTGTGCGCCGGCCGCTGCGCGATGTCCGATCCGGATGCGCCCGCATCCCCTCCTTCAGCCCAGCGAGGCGCAAAGGTAGTGCGCGCCGGGAATGGGGTTGTAGTAGTAGGGCGGCACGTCCTCGAAGCCCAGGCTGGCGTAGAGGCCGCGCGCGGCTTCCATCTCGTCGAGCGTGTCCAGCAGCATGCTGGAGTAGCCGGCCTCGGTGGCGCGGTCCATCAGCGCCTGCGCCAGCAGCCGGCCCAGCCCGAAGCGGCGAAAAGGCCGGCGCACGTACAGCCGCTTCATCTCGCAGGCATTGGGCGCGTCGGCCTCGGGCAATGGCCGTAGCGCCCCGCAGCCGGCCAGCGCGCCATCGACGAAGGCCAGCAGCAGCACGCCCTGAGGCGGGGCGTACTCGCCGGGCAACTCGGCGAGCTCCTGCTCGAAGTTCTGGAATGCGAGATCGATGCCCAGCCCCTGGGCGTACTCACGGAAGATCTCGCGCGTGGCCTGCAGCAGTTCCGGAGAGTCGGGCATCAACAGCTCGACCTGCGGCGGTGCCATGGTGCGTGCGTTCATGCGTCACGACCGGGCGGCACCGGAATAGAGCATCTCATCGAAGTCGTTCGGCATCCATGCAAGGGGTGCAAAGATAGCGCGCCTGGCGCTGCGCTTCCAGCAAAGCCGCAGCACTTCGCTGCGGACTTCGGGCAGCTCCCGGGCTGGCACAACCGCAGCAAGAACCGTTAGCGGACACTTCATGCCGTAACATCCTGCGTCAATCCCTGTAGTGATCTGGAGCAACGTCGGTGAGCTTCGAATCGACCCTTCCTCTGGGTGCGCCGGAGCTGATGCGTGTCAGCGTATTCAAGCGCTACCTGGATGAACTGACGCCGATCGACGAGTCCGACGCGCAGCAGCTGCCGCCCTCACTGGTGCAGGACCTGCGCCGTTTTGCGGAGCATGGGCGACGGACCGAGCCCCTGGAAGTGCTGGCTGCCTCGGTGCGCCATCTGTGCAGCGTGGTGGTGCACCTGCAGGAAAGCCAGCGCGTGCTGCCGCTGACCCTCTTCCCACGCCAGCGCCTGGCGCACTGCCCGCTGCCGCTGCCCGAGCTGCTGCAGCTGCCGCTGCAGTCGCTGCAGGTGCTGCACGTGGAGCCCGCGGTGCTGCGCCCGCCCGGCGATCCGCAGCGCGGACTGGTCAAGGCGCTGCACCTGTACCACCCGCTGCCCGTGCTGAGCTGGGAATTCGCGCTGCGCGGCGCGCGCGAGCAGTTGCTGCCCGAGATCGCGGGCTACGCCGCCTACCGCGCCTCCGCCGTGCTGGACCTGCGCCCGCTGCCCGTGCCGCAGACCCTGCGCCACTGCGTGCGCCGCCTGCAGCGCGAGACCACCAGCCTGCGCGACCTGGCCGAGTGGCCGGGCATGGACCGCGCCCTGGCCTCGCGGCTGCTCAATGCGCTGTACCTGCAGGCCGGCCTGATCGTCAGCCGCTCGCACCCGGCGGCGGACACCGACCGCTGGTTCTGAGCGCCCGGCTTCAGCGCGAGCTCAGCGCTTCCCAGCGCTCCAGCGCTTCCATCAGCTCCTCCTCGATCTCCGCCACGCGCTCGTGCATCTGCGCCGCGCGCTGGGGCTCGCGCACGTAGAGATCGGGATCGCTGAGCTGCTCGGTGAGCGTCTTCTGCTCCGCCTCCAGCGCGTCGATGCGTGCCGGCAGCGCGTCGAGCTCGCGCTGCTCCTTGTAGCCCAGCTTGCGCGCCGGCTTGGGAGGCGCCGCGGGCGCCGGTGCCGCGGCAGGTGCGGCGGCCGGCTTGGGCGCGGCGGCCTCGATCGCCGCCAGCGAGCGGGCCTTCTGGATCTTCCAGTCCTCGTAGCCGCCCTCGTACTCGCGCCAGCGGCCCGGGGACACGTCGCCCTCCCAGGCGATGGTGCTGGTGACCACGTTGTCCAGGAAGCGCCGGTCGTGGCTGACCAGGAACACCGTGCCGGGGTAGGACTGCAGCAGCTCCTCCAGCAGCTCCAGCGTGTCGATGTCGAGGTCGTTGGTGGGCTCGTCCAGCACCAGCACGTTGGCCGGCAGCGCGAACAGCCGCGCCAGCAGCAGCCGGTTGCGCTCGCCGCCGGAGAGCGTGCGCACGGGCGAGTTGGCGCGTGCCGGGGCAAAGAGGAAATCGCCCAGGTAGCTCATCACGTGCTTGCGCTGCCCGCCGATCTCCACCCATTCGCTGCCCGGGCTGATGGTGTCGGCCAGCGTGGCGTCCAGGTTCAGCGCGCCGCGCATCTGGTCGAAGTACGCCACCTGCAGGTTGCTGCCGCGGCGGATGCTGCCGGACGTGGGCTCCAGCTCGCCCAGGATCAACTTCAGCAGCGTCGTCTTGCCCACGCCGTTGGGGCCGATGAGGCCCACCTTGTCGCCGCGCAGGATGGTGGCGCTGAAGTCCTTGATGAGCTCCTTGTCGCTGAAGCGCATGCCCACGCGCTGCAGCTCCGCGACGATCTTGCCGGTGGGCACGCCGGCGTCGAGCTCCAGCCGCACCTGGCCCAGCGACTCGCGCCGCTGCGCGCGCTGCTCGCGCAGCGCGTGCAGCCGGTTGACGCGGCTGACGCTGCGCGTGCGCCGCGCCTCCACGCCCTTGCGGATCCACACCTCCTCCTGCGCCAGCAGCTTGTCGGCACGCGCGTTGGCGAGAGCCTCGGCCTCCAACTCGCGGGCCTTGGTCGATTCGAAGGCTGAAAAATTGCCGGGATAGCTGCGCAGCACGCCGCGGTCGAGCTCGACGATGCGCGTGGCCACGGCGTCGATGAAGGCGCGGTCGTGCGAGATCAGCACCAGCGCGCCCTTCCAGGCGTTGAGCAGCTCCTGCAGCCACTCGATGGCGTCCAGGTCCAGGTGGTTCGTGGGCTCGTCCAGCAGCAGCACGTCGGGCGCGGCCACCAGCGCCTGCGCCAGCGCCACGCGCTTCTTGGTGCCGCCGGAGAGCGCGTCCACCCGGGCCGCGGCGTCCAGGTTCAAATGCTGCAGCGTCTGCTCCACGCGCTGTTCCCAGGTCCAGCCGCCGAGCTGCTCGATGCGCGTCTGCAGCGCGTCCAGGTCGTCGCCGGGCTCATGGCGCTCGTAGCGCTCGCGCAGGCTGCGCGCCTCGGCCACGCCCACGCTCACGGCATCGAACACCGTGGCGCCGGGTTCGAAGACGGGTTCCTGCGCCACGTAGAAGCGGCGCAGCCCCTGCTGCAGTTGCAGCAGGCCGTCATCGGGCTTGTCCAGCCCGGCCAGGATTTTCAGGAGCGAGGATTTGCCGGCGCCGTTGCGGCCGATGAGCGCCACGCGCTCGCCGGCTTCCAGCGCGAAGGATGCGCCGTCGAGCAGCGGCACGTGGCCGAAGGCGAGATGGGCGTTGGTGAGGGTGAGCAGGGCCATGGGGCGGATTGTCCCCTGCCCCGAAGCCCTTCCCGCCTCAAGCGCCGACGGCCACCTCCAGCGCGTCGATGAACAGCGCCGGCACGTCGCAGCCGGTCTGGTTCGCGATTTCCTGGAAGCCCGTGGGACTGGTGACGTTGATCTCGGTGAGGCAGTCACCGATCACGTCCAGCCCCACCAGCAGCAGCCCGCGCGCGGCCAGCACCGGCGCCAGGGTCTCGGCGATCTCGCGGTCGCGCGCGGAGAGTTCCTGCGCCACGCCCTTGCCGCCAGCAGCCAGGTTGCCGCGGATCTCGCTGCCCTGCGGAATGCGTGCCAGGCAGTACGGCACCGGCTTGCCGCCGATGAGCAGGATGCGCTTGTCGCCCTTGACAATCTCGGACAGGTAGCGCTGCACCATCACCGTGCGCGTGCCGTGCGCGTTGAGCGTCTCGATGATGGAGCCCAGGTTCAGCCCGTCGGCGCCGACACGGAAGATGCCCATCCCGCCCATGCCGTCCAGCGGCTTCAGGATGACGTCGCGGTGCTCGTCGTGGAAGGCGCGCACGGCCTGCGCGTCGCGCGTCACCAGGGTCGGGCCGATCAGCTCGGGAAACTCCAGGATGGAAAGCTTTTCCGGGTGGTCGCGCAGCGACGCGGGCTTGTTGAACACCCGCGCGCCCTCGCGCTCGGCCTGCTGCAGCAGGTGCGTGGCGTAGAAGTACTCGCTGTCGAAGGGCGGGTCCTTGCGCATGAGCACCGCGTCCGCCTCGGCCAGCGCGAGCTCCCGCTCGGCCACGACCTCGAACCAGTCCTTGCCGCTGCTGCCCGTCAGCGTGATGGCCTGCGCGCTGCGCGCCACCACGCGCGAGCCGCGGCGCCACACCAGCGCGGACTGCTCGCAGGCCCAAACCTTGTGGCCACGCGCGATGGCCTCGCGCATCATGGAAAAAGTGGTGTCCTTGTAGGTCTTGAAGGTCACCAGCGGGTCGGCGACAAACAGCAGGTCCATGGCGCGCGGGCTCAGCGGAAAGTGGGGCGCCAGTGTTGCACAGCCAGCGCCAGCACCCCGGCGACGAGGCCCCAGAAGGCCGAGGCGATACCGAACAGCGACAACCCGCTGGCGGTGACGAGGAAGGTCAGCAGCGCCGCCTCGCGCGTCTTCTCCTCGTGCAGCCCCATTGCCAGCGCGCCGCCGATGGTGGACAGCAGCGCCAGCCCCGCTACCGCCAGCACCAGCGCCTTCGGGAACGCGCCGATGAGCCCCACCACCGCGCCGCCGGCCAAGCCCAGCGCGACGTAGAAAAGCCCCGCCATCACCGCCGCCATGTAGCGCCGCGCCGGGTCGGCATGGGCCTCACGCCCCATGCAGATCGCCGCCGTGATGGCCGCCAGGTTCAGCGCGTAGCCACCGAAGGGCGCCAGCAGCAGCGAGGCCAGCCCGGTGACGGTCACCGGCGGCGACACCGGGGTGTCATAGCCCGCGGCGCGCTGCGCGGCCACGCCGGGCAGGTTCTGCGAGGCCATGGTGACCACGAACAGCGGCAGCGCCAGTCCGACCAGCGCCTGCAGCGAGAAAGCCGGCGCGGTCCACACCGGCCGCGCCAGTTGCCACTGCACCGCGCCCAGGTTCAGCGTGCCCTGCGCCGCCGCCACCGCCATGCCCGCCAGCAGCACGCCCGGCACCGCGTAGCGTGGCCACAGGCGGCGGCCCAGCAGGTAGGCCGTCAGCATCGCCAGCACCAGCGCCGGGCTGGCCTTGAACGCCAGGCAAGCGTCGAAGCCGAATCGTGCCAGCACGCCGGCCAGCAGCGCCGCGGCCAGTGCACGCGGGATGCGGTCCATCACCCGGGCAAAGAAGCCGCTGGCGCCGGCCACGGTGATCAGCAGCGCGCACACCACGAAGGCGCCAACGCCCTCGGCCATGGACAGGCCGCTGGTGCCCGCGATCAGCGCCGCGCCGGGCGTGCTCCAGGCCGTGAGCACGGGCTGGCGGTACCACAGGCTCAGGCCCGCGCTGGTCAGCCCCATGCCCAGGCCCAGCGCCCACATCCACGAGGTGGTCTGCGCCGGCGTGGCGCCCAGCGCCTCGGCGGCGTGGAAAACGATGACCACCGAGCTGGTGAAGCCCACCAGCACGGCCACGAAGCCCGCCACCACGGCGGATAGCGACAAGTCCTTCAACCGCACGGCCGCAGGCTCAGATCTCGACCTTGGAGCCCAGCTCCACGATGCGGTTGGCCGGCAGGTTCAGGAAGTCCGCCGCCGCCGAAGCGTTGCGGTGCATGCTGGCGAAGAGCTTCTCGCGCCACATCACCATGCCCTGCGTGCCCTGCGTCAGCGTCGGGATCACGACGTCGCGGCTCAGGAAGTAGCTGGTGTCCATGTCGTCCAACGGCACGCCGCGGCCCTTGAGCGCCTGCAGCGCCTCGGGCACGTCCGGGTCGTTCTTGAAGCCGAAGTGCAACACCACCTGCCAACAGTCGTGGCCCAGCGGATGCACGCTCACGCGCTTGTCGAAGCCGATCCAGGGCACGTCGTGGTGCTGCACCGAGACGAACAGGTTGTACTCGTGCAGCACCTTGTTGTGCTTGAGGTTGTGCATCAGCGCACTGGGCGTCAGGCCCTGCTCGGCCGAGAGGAACACCGCCGTGCCCTGCACGCGCTTGGGCGGGCTCATGAACACCGCCTCCAGGAAGCCTTCGAGGTCGATGGCGTCGTCACGCAGCCGCTCGGCCACCAGCGCGCGCCCGCGGCGCCAAGTGGTCATGAGCGTGAACATGCCGAAGCCGATGGCCAGCGGGAACCAGCCCCCGACGACGAGCTTGAGCATGTTGGAGGCGAAGAAGGCCACGTCGATGACGAAGAAGAAGCCCGTGGCCGCCAGGCACAGCCACAGCGGGTAGCGCCAGCCGTAGCGGATGACGAAGAAGGTCATGACCGTGGTGATGGTCATGTCCAGCGTCACGGCGATGCCGTAGGCCGAGGCCAGGCGCGAGGAGCTGCCGAACAGCGCCACCGCCAGCACGATGAACACGTACAGCCCCCAGTTCACGAAGGGCACGTAGATCTGGCCCGTGTCCTTCACCGAAGTGTGCTTGATGTGCATGCGCGGCAGCAGGCCCATCTGGATCGCCTGCTTGGTCACCGAGAAGGCCGCCGTGATCAGCGCCTGCGAGGCGATCACGGTGGCAGCGGTGGCCAGGAACACCAGTGGCAGCCGCGCCCACTGCGGCGCCAGCAGGTAGAACGGGTTCTCGATCGCCGCGGGGTCGGCCAGCAGCAGCGCGCCCTGGCCGAAGTAGTTGACCACCAGCGCCGGCATCACCAGCCCGTACCAGGCGATGCGAATGGGCCGCTTGCCGAAATGCCCCAGGTCGGCATAGAGCGCCTCGCCGCCGGTGACGCACAGCACCACCGCGCCCAGCGCCAGGAAGGCCACCAGCTTGTGCTCCACCCAGAAGCCGATGGCATAAGCCGGGTTGAGCGCCACCAGCACGCTCGGGTTGCGCACCACGTGCGGCAGCCCCAACACCACCAGCACGATGAACCACGCCAGCGTCACCGGACCGAAGAAGCGGCCGATGTCGGCGGTGCCGAAGCGCTGCACCGCAAACAGCCCCGTGAGCACCACCAGCGTGATCGGCACCACGAAGGGGTGCAGGCGCTCGGAGGCCACCTCCAGCCCCTCCACGGCCGACAGCACCGAGATCGCCGGCGTGATCACGCCGTCGCCGTAGAAGATGGCTGTGCCGAACATGCCCACGGCCAGCAGCGCCTGGCGCAGTTGCGGCCGCTCGCGCACCGCGTGCGTGGCCAGCGCCAGCATCGCGATCAGCCCTCCCTCGCCGTTGTTGTCCGCACGCAGGATCAACAACACGTACTTCAGCGAGACGATGACCGTCATCGTCCAGAAGATCAGCGACAGCACGCCCAGCACGTTGTCTGGCGTGGGCTCTACGTGACCGGCGTGGAAGACTTCCTTGAGGGCGTACAGCGGGCTGGTGCCGATGTCGCCATAGACCACGCCCAGGGCAGCCAGCGTGAGGGCCGGCAGGGCGGACGGCGAGTGGGAGGAAGAGGAGCTCACAGGACAGGACCCACCCGGGGCCCGTTACGCAAAGCTCCTATTGTGGCTCCCGCGCGTTGTGCACCGCACAACGCGCGGGAGCGCCGGCTCACTCGTAAATCTCGGCGTCAGGGTCGGTGGCTTCGAGCTCATAGCTGGCCGCCAGCATCGCCAGGCGGCCGATCACGCCGTACATGTAGAAGCGGTTGGGCGCGCTCACGCCGGGCTTCTCGCCCGGACGCGGCATGTGGCTGGCCTCAGCGAAGGCCAGCGGCACGAAGGCCGCGCCGGGGGCGTTGAGGTTCTCGTCGATGCCGCGCTCGGCGTGCACGCGGTAGAAGCCACCGACCACGTAGCGGTCGAGCATGTACACCACCGGCTCGGCCACCGCGTCGTTCATGCGCTCGTAGGTGGGCACGCCTTCCTGGATGATGACCTCGCTGACCTCCTGCCCCTCCTTGATCACGCTCATCTTGTTGCGCGTGCGGCGGTTGAGGTCCTCCAGATCCTTCGGGTCGCGCACCGTCATGATGCCCATGCCATAGGTGCCGGCATCGGCCTTCACCACCACGAAGGGCTTCTCGTTGATGCCGTACTCCTTGTACTTGCGCCGCACCTTGGCCAGCAGCGCCTCGGCGTTGGACTGCACGCACTCCAGGCCCGTGCCATCGGCGAAGTTGACCTGCCCGCACTGGGTGTACATCGGGTTGATCAGCCACGGGTCCATGCCCAGCAGCTTGGCGAACTTCTTGGCCACCTCCTCGTAGCTCTGGAAATGGTTGCTCTTGCGCCGCACCGCCCAGCCCGCGTGCAGCGGCGGCAGCAGGTACTGCTCATGCAGGTTCTCCAGCACCGGCGGAATGCCGCCAGAGAGGTCGTTGTTGAGCAGGATGGTGCAGGGATCGAAATCCTTGAGGCCGAGGCGGCGCGGCGTGCGCACCAGCGGCTCCAGCGTCAGCGTGCCGCCATCGGGCAGCGTCAGCGTGGTGGGCTTGGTGATGGTTTCGTCCAGCGTGCCCAGGCGCACATTCAGCCCGGCCTGGTTGAAGATCTGCGTCAGGCGCTGGACGTTGCTGAGGTAGAAGCTGTTGCGCGTGTGCTTCTCGGGAATGAGCAGCAGGTTCTTGGCCTCGGGGCAGATCTTCTCGATGGCGGCCATGGCGGCCTGCACCGCCAGCGGCAGCATCTGGTCGGTGAGGTTGTTCCAGCCGCCGGGGTAGAGGTTGGTGTCCACCGGCGCAAGCTTGAAGCCGGCGTTTCGCACGTCCACCGAGCTGTAGAAGGGCGGCGTGTGCTCCATCCACTCCAGACGGAACCAGCGTTCGATGGCCGGCATCGACTCCAAGATGCGCTGCTCCAGCTCGTTGATCGGGCCGTTCAACGCGGTGATGAGATGCGGGACCATGGTTCGGTAATTTTTTGGACTTCGACCAAGGGATTCTAGGCAGGCGGCATACCCACCGGCGTGCGTGTCGAGCACGATCCTCGCACGCTTGGCAGCGCGCCCCTGTCGTGATAGCGGCGCCTTGCGACAGCCGCGTGACAAACCGCGCAGAGCGGCCGGTGCAACGAGCCCGGCCGGATGCAAAAAGGCCACCGCTGGGGTGGCCTTATGCCATGGCGGCAGGGCCGCCAGCGGCGCTCAATGCGCCGCTTCGCGACGCCACCAGCCGCCCAGGTCCTTGTCGGTGGCCAGCGTCCAAGCCGCCAGGGCCAAGACGACCACGCCGGTGAGGGCAGTGCTGAGCATGGCATCGCGCAGTCCCGCGAAGCCCAGCACCCAGGGCGAGATCACCAGCCACAGTCCCAGCGCCGCCTCGGCCCAGTTCTCCCAAGCTTTGGGCACGAACATCGCCCCGAGCGCCACGGCCAACAGCGCCGCGCCCGCGGCCAGCGCGTTCCAGGTGGCCGCGCGCTCACCGTCGAAGCCTAGCGCCCAAGGCGACAGCAGCACCCAGGCTGCCAGCACCGCGTTGACACCATCCTGCCAATGCTTGAGTCGCAACATCGTCACACCTCCAGACTGACTTGACTGACGGATTGGTTGCGTCCCCCACCAGGGAGACGCGGCGCTTTGATCCCGTCATGGCGTGCCGTGTTCCGTGCCGCGCCAGGGCGGGGCGCCGGCCTAAAGAAAAAAAGCCACCCCGAGGGGTGGCCGAAGTTCGCTACCGCAACCGCAGCGAAGAGACTGCTCTGGAGCGGGGGCGCCTTGCGGCGGCGCCGCCCGCTGGTTCTGCAGGCGCCCGACGAGGGCGCCGGGAGAGGGATCAGCGGTTGTACGCCGTCTCGCCGTGCGAGCTGATGTCCAGGCCCTCGCGCTCTTCCTCTTCGGACACGCGCAGGCCGATCACCAGGTCAACCAGCTTGAAGGCCACCACGGAGACCACGGCCGACCACACGATGGTGGTGATGACGCCTTGCGCCTGCACCCACACCTGGGCACCGATGCCACCCCACTCGCCGCACGTGTCGGTGACGTAGTTGCAGATGCCCGAGCCGCCCAGATCGGGCGCGGCGAACACACCGGTCAGCAGCGCGCCCAGGATGCCGCCCACGCCGTGCACGCCGAAGACGTCCAGCGAATCGTCAGCGCCGAGCATGCGCTTGAGGCCGTTGACGCCCCACAGGCAGACGAAGCCCGCCAGCAGGCCGATCACCAGCGCACCGCCCACACCCACGAAGCCGCAGGCCGGGGTGATGGCCACCAGGCCGGACACCGCACCGGAGGCGGCACCCAGCATCGAGGCCTTGCCCTTCATCAGCGCCTCACCGGCAATCCAGCTCAGCGTCGCCGCAGCCGTGGCCACCACGGTGTTGGTGAAGGCCAGCGCAGCCGTGCCGTTGGCTTCCAGGTTGGAGCCGGCGTTGAAGCCGAACCAGCCCACCCACAGCAGCGAGGCACCGACCATGGTCAGCGTCAGGCTGTGCGGCGCCATGGATTCACGGCCATAGCCGATACGCTTGCCCACCATGTACGCGCCCACCAGGCCCGCCACGGCGGCATTGATGTGCACCACCGTGCCGCCGGCGAAGTCCAGCGCACCCTTGGCCCACAGCCAGCCCGCGCTGGCGGTAACCGCAGCCAGCGTCTCCTCGCTGGTGATGGCGTCCGGGCCGTCCCAGTACCAGACCATGTGCGCCGCGGGCAGGTAGGCAAAGGTGAACCACAGCACCGAGAAGGCCAGCACCGCCGAGAACTTGATGCGCTCGGCGAAGGCCCCCACGATCAGCGCCACCGTGATGCCGGCGAAGGCACCCTGGAAGCTCACGAAGCTCAGTTCCGGCAGCACCACGCCCTTGCTGAAGGTTCCGGCCACGGACTCGGCCGTGACGCCCTTGAGGAACAGCTTGTCCAGCGTGCCGATGAACGGGTTGCCGGCGGTGAAGGCCGCGGAGTAGCCGTAGACCACCCACAGCACCGAGATCAGCGCGAAGACGGTGAAGACCTGCATCAGCACCGACAGCATGTTCTTGCTGCGCACCAAGCCGCCGTAGAACAGCGCCAGGCCCGGAACGATCATCAGGATGACCAGCGCGGTGGCGGTCATCAGGAAGGCCGTGTCGCCCTTGTTGGGCACCGGCGCGGCCGCTGCCGCGGCCACGTCGGCCACGGCGCTGGCGGCTTCGGCCACGCCGCTGGCGGCGACCGCCGCGGCGTCCTGCGCCAGCACGCCGCTGGCCACACCCAGGCCGGCCAGACCGGCCGCCAGGGGGAGAAGAAGCTTTCTCATGATTTTGTCTGTGTGGTGTGGTCGGACTGCCGCGTCAGAGCGCGTCGGGGCCGGTTTCGCCGGTGCGGATGCGCACCACCTGCTCCAGCGGGCACACGAAGATCTTCCCGTCGCCGATCTTTCCGGTACGGGCAGAGCCTTCGATGGCTTCGATCACGCGTTCGACGACCTCGTCGTCCACCGCGGCTTCGATCTTGACCTTGGGCAGGAAGTCCACCACGTACTCCGCGCCGCGGTAGAGCTCGGTATGGCCCTTCTGGCGGCCGAAGCCCTTGACTTCCGTAACCGTGATGCCCTGCACGCCAATGGCGCTCAGCGCTTCACGCACCTCGTCGAGCTTGAAGGGCTTGACGATTGCAGTGACCATCTTCATGGCTGATTCCTTTCAAAAGGTGTACTTGACTCCGACCACGAGCGCATTCTTACCCGTGAACTTGGAACCGTCGGACACCGGGGTGACGTAGAAGGCCTTATCGGCATTGGTACCGACGAAAGAGGCACTGACCACAAAGCCGCTGAAGTCCTTAGAGATGCCCAGCGAGTAGTCGGTGTAGGAACCCGGGTCGTCATTGGGACCCTTGATCTTTTGGTAGCCCACATGCGGCACCAGCGTCCAGCCATCGGTGATCTCGAAGCTGGCCGAGAGGTCGAAATACCAGCTGTTCTTGCTGTCCACGTTGCCGAAGGTGTCGGTCAGCGCATGCGAGTACTTGGCCGTCACGGGGCCGAAGGTCAGCGCGCCGTAGAGCTCCGTCGTGTTGGCGTTTTCGAACCCAGCGACCTTGCCCAGCTTGTTGCGCGGGTACCAGTACTGCAGCACACCCACGTCGTAGCCCAGCCCCTCCCCAGCGGACCCCCGGTAACCACCGTAAAGGTCCACTTCGACGCTGCCCCTCTCCGCACCAGCGTCCTTGATCCACTTGAGGGTCGAGGCCCAGGTGCCGACATAGAAGCCGCCATCGGCGCTCTGCACCCAATCCGCCCCGCCCTGCAGCGCCGGGTCCAGCCGGGTCTGCGAGATGCCACGGAAGCGGTAGTCGGTCACCGCACCCACGTTGAAGCTCACGTCGGCATGGGCCGGCAGGCTGCTCAGCGAAGCAAGGGTAGCAACGGCAAGGAAGGTTTTTTTGATCATGAATGCTCCGGATTGATTGGTGCCTACCCAAAACTGCACCTTCCGTGCCAGCGGCGATTTGAGCTTTCCCGGGGGCGCGCCTGCGCGGCAGCAAGCGCAAGCGCACCAGCTTGGTGAAAACAGCGCATCAGCCCTGTTTTGGTGCGCCTTTACACGGGGCGTTACAAATGGGTGACAGCCCTCCACAATGGTCCGACGAGGGAATCCCACGGGAGGATGCAGATGTCGCTGGCCGTGCTGTGCAGCCGGGCGCTGGACGCCTTGGAAGCGCCTGAAGTGCGCGTGGAAGTGCATCTGGCCAATGGGCTGCCCAGCTTCACGCTGGTGGGCTTGGCCGACACCGAAGTCAAGGAAGCGCGCGAGCGCGTGCGCGCGGCGCTGGGGCACAGCGGCCTGCCCTTTCCGCACAACAAGCGCATCACGGTGAACCTGGCACCGGCGGACCTGCCCAAGGAGTCCGGGCGCTTCGACCTGCCCATCGCGCTGGGCATCCTGGCCGCCGCGGGCGAGCTCGATATCGCGGCGCTCGGTCGCTTCGAGTTCGCGGGCGAGCTGTCGCTGGCCGGCGAGCTGCGCCCGGTGCGCGGCGCCGTCGCGCTGGCCCTGGCGCTGCGCCGCGCGGGCAGCACGCGCACGCTGGTGC
>NZ_CALAOH010000122.1 GCF_937926365.1 uncultured Azohydromonas sp.
CTTCGTGCTGTCGGTGATCCTCACCGCCATCCCGTTCTGGCTGGTGATGGGCAAGGTGATCGAGTCCTCCACCGCCACCTCGCTGGTGATCCTGGCCTTCGCGGCGGTGCAGATCGTGGTGCACATGGTGTACTTCCTGCACCTGAACTCCAAGGCCGAGGGCGGCTGGACCATGCTGTCGCTGATCTTCACGGTGGTGCTGCTGGTGATCATGCTGGTGGGCTCGATCTGGGTGATGTTCCACCTCAACACCAACCTGATGGACATGCCCCGGCACGAGACGACGCAGAACCCCTGACGTGGCACGGGCCGACGCCGATCTCTCTCCTCGCGGGCCGCGCAGCCGCGGCGCCCTGGTGGCGCTGCTGGCGGGCGCGGCCCTTCTGTTTGCGGGCTTCGTGGCGCTGGGCAGCTGGCAGGTGCAGCGCCTGGGCTGGAAGCGCGACCTCATCGCCCGCGTCGAGCAGCGGCTGCAGGCCGCGCCGGTGCCCGCGCCCGGCCCGGCCGCCTGGCCCGCGCTGGAGCGCACGGCGGACGAGTACCGCCGCGTGCTCGTGCGCGGGCGCTTCGCCCACGAGCTCGAAACCCTGGTGCAGGCCAGCACCGAGCTGGGTACCGGCTACTGGGTGCTGACGCCGCTGCGCTCGGAAGAGGGTTTCTGGCTGCTGGTCAACCGCGGCTTCGTGCCGCTGGACAAGCGCGCGCGCGACAGCCGCGGCGACGAGCCGCAAGGCGTGCAGGAGGTGCCGGGGCTGCTGCGCCTCACCGAGCCCGGCGGCAGCCTGCTGCAGCACAACGACCCGGCGGCCGGACGCTGGTACTCGCGCGACGTGCAGGCCATCGCCGCCGCGCGCGGCCTGGGCGCGGCGGCGCACCCCGGGCCGGTGGCGCCGTACTTCATCGATGCCGCGGCCGTCGCCGGCGCGGCGACCGACGCGTGGCCCCGCCCGGGCCTGACAGTGGTGCGCTTCACCAACAACCACCTGTCCTACGCCTTCACCTGGTTCGTGCTGGCCGCCATGGTGGCCGGCGCGGCGGTCTACGTGCTGCGCGACGACCGCCGGCAGCGGGCGCGGGCCGCGCTGTCCCATCGTGGCGGCCACTGACGCGGACGCACCACCGGCGCCGGCCGCGCTGGGACACGCCGAGCACCTGGCTGGGCGCAAGAACCTGGCGCAGCTGGTGCAGCTGCGCTGGCTGGCCGTGGGCGGGCAACTGCTCACCATCCTGTGCGTGCGCTACCTGCTGGGCCTCCCGCTGCCGCTGGCCGAGATGCTGGCGCTGCTGGGCGCGCTGGCGCTGTTCAACCTGGTGTGCGCCGTGCGCGCCCGCGTGGCGCGCGACGTGGAGGATGGCGAGCTGTTCGCCGGGCTGCTGGTGGACGTGGCGGTGCTCAGCGGCCAGCTCTTCTACAGCGGCGGCGTCACCAACCCCTTCATCTTCCTGTTCCTGCTGCAGGTGGTGGTGGCGGCGGTGCTGCTCAAGCCGCATTTCAGCTGGGCCATGGTGCTGCTCACCAGCGGCTGCTTCATCGGGCTGACGCAGTGGCACCGGCCGCTGGGCCTGCCCGGGCTGGAGGCGGCGCTGTCGATCCACTTCGTGGGCGGGTTGCTGCTGTGCTTCGCGCTGGTGGCCTCGCTGCTGGTGCTGTTCATCGGCCGCATCGGGCGCAACCTGCGCCAGCGCGACGAGCGGCTGGCCAACCTGCGCCAGCGCGCGGCGGAGGAGGAGCACATCGTGCGCATCGGGCTGCTGGCTTCGGGCGCCGCGCACGAGCTGGGCACGCCGCTGGCGACGCTGTCGGTGATCCTGGGCGACTGGTCGCGCATGGCGGTGTTTGCCGCCGAGCCCGAGTTGCGCGAGGAGATCGAGGAGATGCAGGTGCAGATCCAGCGCTGCAAGCGCATCGTCAGCGGCATCCTGCTGGCCGCCGGCGAGACGCGCGGCGAGGCGCCGGTGGAGACCACGCTGCACGCCTTCCTCGACGATTTCGTGGCGCAATGGTTGCGCACGCGGCCGGCGCCGGGCCTGCGCTACGAGCGCGACGGGGTGCCGGACCTGCCCATCGTCTCCGACACCGCGCTGGCGCAGATGATCGGCAATGTGCTGGACAATGCGCTGGAGGCCGCGCCACAGGCCGAGCCCGTGCTGCGGGTGGCGTGCGAGGACGAGGAGCTCATCCTGCGCGTGCAGGACCGCGGCCCGGGCTTCGCGGCCGAGATGCTGGCGCGGCTGGGCCAGCCCTACCAGTCCAGCAAGGGCCGCCCTGGCGGAGGCTTGGGCTTGTTCCTCTCGGTCAACGTCGCTCGGCTGCTGGGGGGACGATTGCAGGCGCGCAACCGCGAGGGCGGGGGCGCCGAGGTCAGCATCCGGCTGCCCCTGGCCGCGCTGGCGCTGCCGGAACCGGAGCCATCCGCTCATGAGCACTGATGAAGTACGCCAACTGCTGATCGTCGAGGACGACGCGGCCTTCGCCCGCACGCTGAACCGCTCCTTCGAGCGCCGCGGCTACCGGGTGCTGCGCGCAGCCAGCCTGGCCGAGGTGCAGGCGCTGGTGCAGACCGAGCGCCCGGGCTTCGCGGTGGTGGACCTGAAGCTCAGCGGCGGCGCCTCGGGCCTGGCCTGCGTGCAGTTCCTGCACGAGCACGACCCGGAACTGGTGATCGTGGTGCTCACCGGCTACGCCAGCATCGCCACCGCCGTGGAGGCCATCAAGCTCGGCGCGCGCCACTATCTGGCCAAGCCCGCCAACACCGACGACATCGAGGCCGCCTTCGGCCGCACCCAGGGCAACGCCGAGGTGGAGCTCACGGCCCGCGCCACCTCGCTCAAGACGCTGGAGTGGGAGCGCATCCACGAGACGCTGGCCGACACCGGCTTCAACATCTCCGAAACCGCCCGCCGGCTGGGCCTGCACCGGCGCACGCTCACGCGCAAGCTGGAGAAGCAGCGGGTCAAGTAGGCGGGCGGTACCGGCGGCGCGGGAGAATCGGCGCCCTGTTGCGTGCAGGCGAACGTTGCCTGCGATCCCGCTCCCGCCACTCACCAAAGCTGAAAGGACTCGCCATGCCGCTGTACCGCCTGGGACAGAAAACCCCTTCCGTGGATCCCACCGCCTTCGTGGCCGCCGAGGCGACGCTGGTGGGTGACGTGCACGTCGGCCCGCAGGCCAGCGTCTGGTTCCAGGCGGTGGCGCGTGGCGACAACGAGCCCATCGTCATCGGCGCGCAGGCCAACGTGCAGGAAGGCGCGGTGCTGCATGCCGACCCGGGCTTCCCGCTGACCATCGGCGAGCGCGTCACCGTGGGCCACCAGGCGATGGTGCACGGCTGCACCATCGGCGAAGGCTCGCTCATCGGCATCCAGGCCGTGGTGCTCAACGGCGCCAAGATCGGCAAGCACTGCCTGGTGGGCGCCGGGGCCATCGTCACCGAGGGCAAGGAGTTCCCTGATCGCAGCCTGATCCTGGGCGCTCCGGCCAAGGTGGTGCGCCAGCTCACCGACGAGGACGTGCAGCGCCTGGAGAAGGCCGCCGCCGGCTACGTCGAGCGCGCCGGCACGTTCGCGACGCAGATGGAGCGGGTGGGCTGAGCCGCTACCCGCAAGCGTGCCTGCGCACGCTCGCGCGGGTGGCGGAGGGACCGAGCTCTGCGAAGGCGCTGAATGCGTGGCTGAGCTGACACCCGCGAGCGCTCTGCCTCGCGGCCCGCGTCGTCAGACGCGCTCGACGATCAACGCGATGCCTTGTCCCACCCCCACGCACATCGTGCACAGGGCATAGCGGCCGTTCGTGCGATGCAGCTGGTTGACGGCCGTGGTGACCAGGCGGGCGCCGCTGGCGCCCAGCGGGTGGCCCAGCGCGATGGCGCCGCCGTTGGGGTTGACGCGCGCATCGTCGTCCGGCACGCCGAGCTGCCTGAGCACCGCCAGGCCCTGCGCGGCGAAAGCCTCGTTGAGCTCGATCACGTCCATCTGCTCCAGCCGCAGGCCCGCGAGCTGCAGCACCTTGCGCACGGCCGGCACCGGACCCATGCCCATGATGCGCGGCTCCACGCCGGCCGTCGCCATCGCAACGACCCGGGCGCGCGGCACCAGGCCGTGGGCGCGGGCCGCCGCTTCGCTGGCCAGCAGCAGCGCGCAGCTGCCGTCGTTGACGCCCGAGGCGTTGCCCGCCGTCACGCTGCCGTCCGGGCGCACCACGCCCTTGAGCTTGGCCAGTGCTTCCAGGCTGGTCTGTCGCGGATGCTCGTCCCTGGCGACCACCAGCGCCTCGCCCTTCTTCTGCGGCACCGTCACCGGCGTGATCTCGGCGTCGAAGAAGCCGGCTTCCTGCGCCGCCACGGCCTTGAGCTGGCTCGCCAGCGCCATGCGGTCCTGCGCCTCGCGCTCGATGCCGAACTGCTGCGCCACGTTCTCCGCCGTCTCGGGCATGGAGTCCACGCCGTAGCGTTCCTTCATCAGCCGGTTGACGAAGCGCCAGCCGATGGTGGTGTCGTACACGGCGTTGTCGCGGCTGAAGGCCGTCGTCGCCTTGGACATCACGAAGGGCGCGCGGCTCATGCTCTCCACGCCGCCGGCGATCATCAGCTCGGCCTCGCCGGCCTTGATGGCGCGCGCCGCGCTGCCCACGGCATCCAGCCCGGAGCCGCACAGGCGGTTCACGGTCGAGCCCGGCACCTGCAGCGGCAGCCCGGCCAGCAGCGCCGACATGCGGGCCACGTTGCGGTTGTCCTCGCCGGCCTGGTTGGCGCAGCCGTAGATGACGTCCGTCACGGCCTGCCAGTCCACCTTCGCGTTGCGCTCCATGAGCGCGCGGATCGGCACCGCGCCCAGGTCGTCGGCACGCACGGACGACAAGGCGCCGCCGTAGCGGCCGAAGGGCGTGCGCACGGCATCGCAGATGAAAGCTTGGTTCAGGTTCATGGTCACTGTTGACTGGAATCAGGCCAGGAGGCCCAGCAGGCGGTCCATGGGCGCGCCGGTGCGCAGCTCGTTGACGGTGTCAATCAAATCGTCGGTGCCGACGCGGGATTGGTTGAAGTCCAGGCAATCGGCCACCTTGGCGCGCAACTGGATGTCGGTCATGCGCTTCTCCGGGCTTCCGGACACGGTGTCGGTGGACAGCTCGATGCGCTGGCCGTTCGCGAGCTCGACCTCGAAGAAGACCGGCACCATGCCGAGGAACGGCACGGCGTCGTTGGCCTCGATGACGATCTTCTCGGCGGCGAAGGCCCCCACGCTCGAAGTCCGGATGGCCTGCTCGGAGAAGTCCGCGATGCGCACGGCGCCCTTGTCCAGCCCGACCGCCGCGGTGTAGGCGATGCTGAACTGGGCGTCCACCACGCTGGCGGTCTTGTGGTCGAAGTGCCGGCCCACCATGTTGACGGCCTGTCCGCTGACGCGGATGCGCAACTGCTTGATGTCCTGCGGCCGCAGCCCGCGCCCGAACAGCTCCAGCGCCAGGTCGATGGGCGCGTGGGTGAAGCGGCAGGCCGGATAGGGCTTGAGGCTGAGGTCGTCCACCAGCACGCAGTGCTCGAGACCGGCCTGCAGGACCTCGCGATCGAACTTGCCGTCCTGGTAGAGGTTGAAGAAGCCGGCCTTGCCTTCGAACACGTTGCGCGGGCCATCGATGCCCGCGCCTGCCAGCGCGGTGGACATCAGCACGTTCTTGGCCATCAGCGCCGGCTGGAAGCGCTTGGCGAGGCTGCCGTCGATGATGGACTGCAGGCTGCCCGCCGTCTGCGCCAGCTGGTGGCCGAGCGCGCTGACCGTGGTTTCAACGTCCCACTGGCGCAGCCGGGCGATGGCCAGCACCGCGCCCATGCAGCCGCTGATGACGCTGTAGTTCCAGCCGCGCGAGCCCTTGGGCCCGCCGGCGCGGCCGACGCGCATGGCGCCGTCCAGGCCGACGGCCAGCGCCGTGAGGAACTCCTGGCCGCCGCAATCGGGCCGGTGGGCCTCGACCTCGGCCAGCAGCGCGGGCAGCACGACGCTGTTGGCGTGCAGGGGAACCTTGTCGTCCGTGTCGTCGTAGTCCAGCGCATGGAGACTGCCCGCGTTGAGGAACGCGGCCACGGGCGCCGGCGCCTGTCCGAAGCCGCCCCAGACGGTGCAGCCGGACTCGCCCCAGCGCTTGAGGCCGCGCCGCGCCTGCTCCATGCCAGGAGCATTGGTGCCGCCCAGCGCGACGGCCAGGGTGTCGATGAGCGCCGCCGTCGTGGCATCCACCGTGTGCGAGGACAGGTCGGCAAAGCTGCGGCTGACGGCATTGCCGGCAAGGAGATACGCGAGATCCATGGTGCGGAAGATGGGTGCGATTGGAAGCTGCACAGTCTCCGGACCGCGTGAACACCCGTCCAGTTGACTTTCATGGGGCCGTGCGTAAGTTTTGCTTACGGGGTACGGCCAAACGCCCGCGTCAGCCCAGCTTACGTTGCCTCAAGAAAAGCTGACCCGCCGTTGCGCGGCATGGGCACAAGATGACATCGCCTCCCATCGCAGCCTGTCATTGAAGGTCAGTTCCCATGTCCAAAACCGTAGACATCTCCCATGACTTCGCGGCGTTCGTCGCCGGCACCAACTACGCGGACCTGCCCGCCGAAGCCGTCGAGGGCGCAAAGAAAAGCATCCTGGACACGCTGGGCGTGATCCTGGCCGCCAGCGGCGTCGAGCCGGCGGTGCGCGGCGTGGCGGAGCTGGTGCGCGAGACCGGCGGCACGCCGGAAAGCTCGGTGCTCGGCTTCGGCGGGCGCGCGCCCGCGCTGATGGCCGCGTTCGCCAACGGCGCGATGGCGCATTGCCTGGACTTCGATGACCACGCACCCGAAGGCCACCACCCCAGCAGCTCCATCGTGCCGGCGGCCTTTGCCCTGGCCGAGCGTGCCGGCGGCCTGTCCGGCCGGCGCTTGATCGCGGCCGTCGCGGCCGGACACGACATGTTCCTGCGCATGCGGCGCAACGTCGAGTCGCGCCAGGACTGGCATCTCACCACCGTGCTGGGCGTGTTCTCGGCCACCGCGGCCGCGGCCCACGTGCTGGGGCTCAGCCGCGAGCAGGTCGTGAACGCCTTCGGCATCGCCGGCATGCAGGCGTGCGGCACGATGGAGCTGGCCTATGGCGTGGGCAGCGACCTGCGCGGCATGTACGCCGGCTTCACGACCAAGGGCGCCGTGCTCGCCGCGCTGATGGCGCAAAAGGGCGTGAGCGGCACCAAGAGCATGTTCGAGGGCAAGGCCGGCCTGTTCAACGTGTACTTCGGCGGCAAGTACGACCGCGAAAAGATGCTCCAGGACCTGGGCAGCGTCTATTCCGGCGGCGAGATCCTCTACAAGCCGTGGCCGTCCTGCGGTGCGTCGCACGGCTTCATCCACGCCACCATCGAGCTGATGAAGGAGCATCGGCTCACCATCGCCGATATCGAGGAACTGCGCGTCAACGTCGGCGATTTCCAGCACCAGCTGTGCCAGCCGATCGAAGGCCGCCGCCGTCCCGCCACGCCGGCCGATGCGAAGTTCAGCATCCCGTTCTGCGTGGCCGTCGCGGCCACCAAGGGGCAGGTGAAGGTGTCGGACTTCTTCGGGGACGCGCTCAGGAATCCCGAGGTGCTGGCCGCGGCGCAGAAGGTCGTGCCGGTGCTGGACAACAGCTTCGACTGGAAGTCCAAGCTGCCCAAGGGCCGGCTGGACATCGTGACGCGCGACGGCCGCACCTTCTCGCGCGTGGGCGACGAGGTGCCGGGCGACGCGGAGTGCCCGATGGGTTGGGACTACCTCTTCGACAAGTTCCGCGACTGCGCGTCGCTGGCGGCCGTGCGGCCCTCGGCGGACAAGATCCGCAAGGCGCAGGAGATGGTGCGCCACCTCGAAGCGCTCGATGACGTGACCCAGGTCCTGCGGGTCCTGTCCTGAGCGCGGGGCGACACGGCCATGAGCTCCACCGACCCCACGCTCCGCCGCCTGGCGCGCCACGTCTTCCAGGCCGACTTCAGCCGGCTGCCCGCGGAGGCGGTGCACGAGTGCCGGCGTCGCCTGATCGACAGCGTTGCCTGTGCCGCGGCGGCTTATCCGGAGCCGTTCTGCGAACGGATCCGCAGCCTGACCGGACGCTACGGCGGCGTTCCCTCGGCCCGTGTCTGGGGCAGTGGCGAGCACGCCTCCGTCGAGATGGCCGGCTTTGCCAACGGCACGATGCTGCGCTACCTCGATTACAGCGACACCTGGCTTGGCAAGACCGCGGGCCACCCGAGCGACATGATTGCCGCGCTGGTGGCCGTGGCCGAGGCCTACGAGGCCGACGGCGCCGCGCTGGTCGCGGCCATCGTCTCGGCCTACGAGGTCTACTGCGGCCTGTGCGACTCGGTGGCGCTCCAGGCGCACGGCATCGACCAGAGCACCTGTGCCGCGGTGGGGACGGCGGCCGGCGCGGGCCGGCTGCTGGGCCTCGACGAGGAGCGGCTGGCCCAGGCGCTGTCGCTGGCGCTGGCGCCGAACCTGCACCTCTACAACGTGCGCTGCGGCACGCTCTCCGACTGGAAGAGCTGCGCCGGGCCGAACGGCGCGCGCAACGGCGTGTTCGCCGCGCTGCTGGCGCGCGAGGGCGTGACCGGGCCGAGCGCCGCGGTCGAAGGCCGGGGCGGGCTGTTCGAGGTCGTCGGCGCCTTCGAGTGGCAGGCGCCATCGGGCGGGCTGCCGCTCATCGCCGGGACGCACCTGAAGTTCCATCCGGTGTGCTACCACGGCCAGTCCGCCATCGACGCGGCGCTTGCGCTGCGCCGCGCCGTGCCCCTCGACGAGATCGAGGACATCCACGTGGAAACCTACGAATCCGCGTACCGGGCCATGGGCAGCGACGTCCAGCGCTGGGCGCCCACCACCCGCGAGACCGCGGACCACAGCCTGCCCTACACGATCGCCATGGCGCTGAGGGAAGGGCGGCTGAGCACCGGGGCCTATGCCGCGCATCGCCTGCAGGATGCGCGCACCAAGCGGCTGATGGACCGCATCCGCGTCTCGGCCGATGCCCAAATGACGGCCGAGTTTCCCGCATGCGCCCAGGCGCGCATCACCATCCGCGGCGCGGATGGGTCGGTGCACACGCACCTCCAGCGGAACCCCAAGGGCAATGCCTCCAACCCGCTCTCGGACGCCGAGCTGGAAGACAAGTTCGTTCGGCTGTACCAGCCCTGGGGCGACGAGGCGGCGGCGCGCCGGGTGCTCGGCGCGCTGTGGTCCGTGGACCGATTGCCCAAGGTGTCCGCGCTGGTCGATGCCCTCTGTGGCGCAGCGGCACGCTGAACCCACGCGGTGCCATTCAAGGCCCGCGGCGCCGCCTGCCCGCCCCGGCAGGCAAACCTGTGCACCACAAGCCAGGAACCGATACAGGAGACACATGCCATGAAGAGACGCCAACTCCTTCAGTACCTCGCCGCCCTGACGCCGGGCGCGGCCCTGTTCGACGCCGCGGCGCACGAGACGGCCTATCCGTCAAAGCCGATCCGCCTGATCGTTGCCAGCGCACCCGGTGCGCTGCTCGACGCGGCGAGCCGGCTCTACGCCGATCGCATGTCGGCGGCGCTCAAGCAGCAGTTCGTGGTCGAGAACGTTGCCGGCGCGGGCTCCATGCTGGCGGCGCGGCAGCTGGTCAGGGCCGCGCCCGACGGCTACACGGTCATGGCCGCCGCCAACACGATCGTGACGATTCCGCACATCGTCAAGAACCCCGGCTTCGCCACGAAGGACATGACGCCGGTTGGGGAAATGGCCCGCTCGCCGTCGCTGCTGGTCGTGCCCGGCGCCTCGGAGTTCAGGTCGCTCGCCGATCTCGTGGCCACCGCGAAGAAGAGCCCCGGCCGCGTGAACTATGCGTCGGGAGGCGTCGGGACCACCTCGCACCTGCCGGTGGAGATGTTCGCCAGGCAGGCGGGCCTGGCGCTGTCCCACATCCCGTACAAGGGCGTCGCGCCCGCCGTCCCGGACCTGGTCAGTGGCCGGGTGGGCTTCATGATGAGCACGCCCACCTCGGTGGAGGAGCTGATGAAGGGCGGCGCGCTGCGTGCGCTCGCAATCACCTCCGACACGCGCTCGCCCAAGTATCCCGACGTTCCGACCTTCAAGGAACTCGGCTATCCCGACGTGACCTTCGACATCTGGGTGGGGCTGCTTGCGCCGGCGGGACTGCCCGATGCCATCAAGGCCAGGCTGGCTGAAGCCATGGAGCTGGCGCGTGCCGATCAAGCCCTTGCACGGCACCTTGCCGCCACGGGCCAGGTGATTTCCGACGTCAGGACGCCCGACCAGTTCGCGAAGCTGCTGCGCGACGAGGAGCAGCGCTATCGCCAGCTCGTCAAGGACGCCAACATCACGGCCGGCTGATCCGCAGTCCACGGTCCCGCGCCGCTGCGTGCGGGACCGTCATCTCCACCCGCTTGTGCCGGGGCGCGACAGCCGCGCCCCGGCGTCCACAGCGATACGGACAAGGGCCGGCCGCCTGGGCCAGGCCTCATTCGACTCCCTGGTCAAAGCTCGAACATGCCCCGCCATGCCTGGGAAGGCGTGATGGTGTCTGGGGATGCCTGCGATGCCAGGCATGCCTCGCATGCCGTGGTGCCGGCCGTAGAAAAGACGTCGTCATCCCGGCGATGCTCCACGCCACCCGGAAAGCACCTCAGCCCTCGTAGGCCCCCGCTACCAGTCCCCGGCCCATGGGCGGCTCGCGCTTACGTCGAAAGCCCGGTTTGAGCGTTAGCAGTACTTACCGTCGAGCCTAAAAAATCCAACTCGACATTCCCTCGGCCCGATTCGAAACTGGACTCCGTCGAATCAAGCCGAGTGATGGAATGAAAACCAGCCACCCCGCGCCGCTGCCGCTCCAAGGCGTCAAGGTCATCGAGTTGTCGCACCTCATCGCAGGGCCGTACTGCGGCCAGCTGCTCGCCGAAGAAGGTGCGTCCGTGGTCAAGATCGAGCCGCCCGACGGTGAACTCACCCGCCACCGCGAGCCCATGCGCCATTCCAGCCAGGGCACGATTTCGGGCTACTTCGGGGCGCTCAACCGCGGCAAGAAGAGCGTGACGCTCGACCTGAAGAATGCGCAAGGCATGGAAGTGCTGCACGGGCTGCTCGCTTCGGCCGACGTGCTGCTCACCAACATGCGTGGCGGCGCGCTCAAGCGCCTGGGGTTGTTTCCGGAAGACCTCCTTCAGCGCTACCCGCGCCTGGTGGTCGCGTGCATCTCCGGTTTCGGCCTGAAGAACGCGGGCAAGTACACCGAGCGTGCCGGCCTGGCCATGGTGGCCGAAGCGATGTCCGGCACCACCAGCCTCACGCGGGACCATGACGGCAACCCGGTGTGGTGCGGCTTCGCCATGGGCGACATCCTGGCCGGCATGACCGCGCATGCGGCCATCCTGCTGGCGCTGCGCAACCAGGAGCGCCATGGCGTGGGCCGCTTCATCGACCTGAGCATGGTCGAGTGCTCGCTGCCGATGGTGTCCGTGGCCCTGGCGCGCGAGCAGTCGGCCAGCGCCGAGCTGCGTGCCTTTGCCGGCTCCAACAACTTCCATGGCGTCCCCTACGGTGCGTTCCCGGCGTCGGACGGCCACGTCAACATCGGCGTCAACCGCGACGACTTCTGGCGCCGCCTGTGCGACGCGATGGGCCGCCCCGAGCTCGGCACCGACCCGCGCTACGCGACCTACGTGGAGCGCGCCAAGCGCCAGCACGAGGTGCACGTGCTCACCGAAGCCTTCACGAAGGCCCATACGCGAGAGCAGATCGTCGAGAAGCTCAACGCCGTGGACGTGCCGGTGGCCAGCATCCTGAACATGGGTGAGCTGACCGAGCACGACTACATGCGCACCCGCGGGTCCTTCCGCACCGTGGAGGACGGCATCGGCGGCGCCATGACGCTGCCCATCGACCCGACGCGCTTCGACCCCGCGCCCGGCAGCGAGCGCGTGCCCCTGCTGGGGCAGCACCGCGACGAGGTGCTGGCCCAGGAAATGGGCCTCGGCCCGAAAGAAATCACCCGCCTGGCCCAGGCCGGCGCCTTCGGTGCGGCCGCATCCGCCGCGAAGGCCGACGCGGAACCCGCCCTCCAGTAACACCCCCCAGGAGACACTGAACATGACCACCGCCACCTTCAAAGACCACGACACGGCTTCCGGCGTCACCCTCGACGACGTGCTGCAGGCCACCCAGGCCGTCACCAGCCGGTTCGGCGACGAGTACTTCGGCAAGCTCGACAAGGAAGAGGGCTTTCCGCACGACTACATCAAGGCGCTGATGGACGCCAAGCTCCACACCGTGATGATCCCGGAGGAGTACGGCGGCATGGGCCTGGGCCTGCGCGAGGCCTGCGTGATCGTGGAGGAGATGCACCGCTCCGGCGGCGTCGGCTCCATGATCCACGGCCAGATGTTCATGATGGGCATCCTGGCGCGCCACGGCACGGACGAGCAAAAGCGCAAGATCCTGGAAGAAGTGTGCGCCGGCCGGGTGCGCCTGCAATCCTTCTCGCTGACGGAGCCCAACGCCGGCACCGACACCGCCAAGCTCCAGACCAAGGCATGGAAGGAGGGCAACGAGTGGGTCATCAAGGGCCAGAAGCTCTGGACCTCGCGCTTCGACTACACCGACGCCTTCATGGTGTTCGCCCGCACCAGCCCGCCGAAGGACCCGGCCAAGCCGCACCAGGGCATCTCGGCCTTCCTGGTTGACAAGCGCCAGGTCGATCCCAAGCAGTACACCAGCCGCAAGATCGATGTGATGTTCAACCATCACACCTTCGAAGTCTTCTACGACAACATGCGCGTGCCCGAGACCTCGCTGATCGGCGAGGAAGGCAAGGGCTTCAAGTACCTGCTCGACGGCCTCAACGCCGAGCGCATCATCATCGCCTCGGAGGCCATCGGCGACGGCCGCTGGTTCGTCGAGAAGGCCGTCAACTACGCCAAGGAGCGCGTGCTGTTCGGCAAGCCCATCGGCGCGAACCAGGGCGTGCAGTTCCCGATCGCGCGCGGCTACGCGCACCTGGAGGCGGCCGACGCCCTGCGCTGGAAGGCGGCCGAGAAGTTCGACCGCAGGGAGCCGTGCGGCGGCGACGCCAACATCGCCAAGATGCTCGCCTCGGATGCCTCGTGGGAGCTGGCCAACGTGTGCATGCAGACGCACGGCGGCTTCGGCCTGGCGCGCGAGTACCACATCGAGCGCCGCTTCCGCGACACCCGCGTGTTCCAGATCGCGCCGATCTCGCCCAACATGGTGCTCAACTACGTCAGCCAGCACGTGCTGGGCCTGCCGCGTTCCTACTGAGCGAGGAGCACGGCATGGACGAGGGACTCTACTTCGAGGAATACAACGAGGACTGGTCCTACGAGACCAAGCCCCGGACCATCACGGACGAGCACATCCGCACGTTCGTGGACCTGCACGGCTTCCACACGCCGACCTTCACGGACCTGTCCTACGTGCAGGGCTCGAAGGACTACGGCGGCCGCCTCTCGCCGGGGCTCCTCGTCCTGTGCATGGCCGAGGGCCTGGTGCTGGAGGCCGGGCTCACCCGGCGCCGCGGCATCTTCCTGATGGAGCTGACGCCGCAGTTCAAGAAGCCCGTGTACGCGGGCGACTCGATCGTCAACCGCGTGCGGATGCATTCCAAGCGCCTGAGCAGCAAGCCCGATCGCGGCATCGTCGTCACGGCCCACGAGGTGGTGACGAACAAGGGCGAGGTGGCGATCACCTACCACTCCACCCGGATGATCCGCACCCGCGAGTTCGTCGAGTCGGCAACGCAGGCGGCCTGACCGTCGCGGTGCTCAAGAAGGAGATTGATCTTGGAAGCACAACTGCCGCAGCCGGTCGCCAACGGCGACTCGCTGCCCTACTGGCAAGGGGCGCGCGAGCGCAAGCTGCTGATCCGCCAATGCAAGGCCTGTGGCGAGCTGCATTTCATGCCGCGCCACCTGTGCCCGAGCTGCTGGTCTGACCAGCTCGAATGGGTGCAGGCCAAGGGCACGGGCAGCGTCCACAGCTTCACCGTCATCCGCCGCGCCTCGGACCCGGCCTTCGCGTCGCGCGTGCCGTACGTCGTGGCGCTGATCGACCTCGACGAGGGCCCGCGCATGATGGCCAACGTGCTGGGCGGCGATGCGATGTCGGTGGCCATCGGCGACCGCGTGCAAGTCACGTTCGAGGACCGCGGCGACGGCGCCCTGGTCCCGCAATTCACCCGCGTCGCGGGTTGAGGGAGGCACCATGAAGACTCCTGCCTCGCTCAAGAACAAGGTTGCCCTCGTCGGCGTCGGCGAGTCGGACATCGGCCGCGTGCCGCACATGTCCGGGCTGGGCCTCAACGCGCAGGCCGCCAAGCGCGCCCTGGACGATGCGGGCCTGAAGGTCTCCGACATCGACGGGCTGCTGACCGCCTACTCGTTCACCGAGCCGTACTTCATGCTCGGCTCCGTGCTGTGCGAGTACCTGGGGCTCAAGCCGCGCTTCAACGCCTCGATGGTCGTGGGCGGCGCCAGCCCGGCGGTGATGCTCAAGCACGCCGCCGAGGCGATCGCGGCCGGCCAGGCCGAGACCATCCTGGTGTGCGCCGGCGAGAACCGCGCGACCGGCCAGAGCCGCGATGCCACGGTGGCCACGCTGCTGGCGGTGGGGCACCCGTACTTCGAGCAGCCCTATGGCGGCTCGATCCCGGGCTACTACGCCATGATCGCGCAGCGCCACATGCACAAGTACGGCACCACGCGCGAGCAGCTGGCGCACGTGGCGGTGCAGACGCGCGAGCACGCGCTGCTGCACCCCAACGCGCACATGAAGAAGCCGGTGAAGCTCGAAGAGGTGCTGGCGGCCAAGCCCATCGCGGACCCGCTGGGCATGCTGGACTGCTGCCTCATCTCCGATGCCGGCGGCGCCTTCATCGTCACCACGCCGGAGCGGGCGCGCGACCTGCAGGCCAAGCCGGTGTACCTGCAGGGCATCGGCGAGTACCACACGCACGAGCACCTGATGTGCGCGCCCAGCCTCACCGAGTTCGGCGCCACCGAGTCCGGCCGCATCGCCTACGAGATGGCGGGCCTGGGGCCGCGCGACATCGATGTGGCGCAGCTCTATGACTGCTTCACCATCGTGCCGATCCTCGAGCTGGAGGAACTGGGCTTCTGCGAGCCCGGCGAAGGCGGGGCGTTCTTCGCCGCGGGCCATGCCCGCATCGGCGGCAAGCTGCCCGTGAACACCCACGGCGGGATGCTGTCGCACGCCCATGCCGGCGCCGCCGGCGGCCTGTTCGGCATCGTCGAGGCGGTGCGCCAGCTGCGTGGCGGCCTCGGCGCGCGCCAGGTCGAGGGGGCCGAAGTCGCCCTGGTGCACAACGAGGGCGGCATCCTGTCCTCGCACTGCACGCTGATCCTCGCCAACGACAGAGGTTGATGCCCGCGCATCGAACCACGAAACAACCCTACAAGGATTTGACATGAGCAAGAGCACTCCCCGCGGCCGCTACTTCGAGGACTTCGAGGTCGGCCAGGAAATCATCAGCCCCGCCCGCACCATCACGCAGACCGACATCGTCAACTTCGCCTGCCTGTCGGGCGACTTCAACGAGGTCCACACCAACCACGAGTACTGCAAGGAAACCTCGTTCGGCGAGCCCATCGCGCACGGTCCGCTGGTGTACTCCGTGATGGCCGGCCTGCAGTACGCCAGCGGCATCAACGACGGCACGCTGCTGGCGCTGCTGCAGAACGATGCCTGGCGCATGCTCAGCCCCGTCAGGCATGGCGACACCATCCGGCTGCGTTCGCGCGTGCTGGAGAAGAAGGAGACCAGCAAGCCGGACCGTGGCGTGGTCACCTTCCTGCGCGAGTGCGTGAAGCAGGACGGCACCGTGGCGCAGGAGATGAAGTCCACCTTCCTCTACAAGCGCCGGCCCAAGGCCTGATCCCGGTGCGAGGCGGCGGCCACAGCCGCCGCCGAAGCGTCGAAGCGCCGTGAGCTGCACACGACTGGAAGGAAAGCTGGAGATGACGATGAAGATGATGGTCGCCGTCAAGCGGGTGGTGGACTACAACGTGAAGCCGCGCGTCAAGTCCGACGGTTCGGGCATGGACCTCGCCGGCGTGAAGATGAGCATGAACCCCTTCGACGAGATCGCCGTCGAGGAGGCGGTGCGCCTGAAGGAGCAGGGCGTGGCCAGCGAGGTCGTGGCCGTGTCCTGCGGCGTGGCGGCCTGCCAGGAAACGCTGCGCACCGCGCTGGCCCTGGGTGCGGACCGCGCCATCCTGGTCGAGACCGATGCCGAGCTGCAGCCGCTGGCCGTGGCCAAGATCCTCAAGGCGCTGGTGGACAAGGAGCAGCCGGGCCTGGTGATCCTGGGCAAGCAGGCCATCGATGACGACAACAACCAGACCGGCCAGATGCTCGCCGCGCTGGCCGACCTGCCGCAGGCCACCTTCGCCTCCAAGGTCGAAGTGGCGGACGGCAAGGCCAAGGTGACGCGCGAGGTGGACGGCGGCCTGGAGACCATCGAGGTCACGCTGCCGGCCGTGGTCACGACCGACCTGCGCCTGAACGAGCCGCGCTACGTGACGCTGCCCAACATCATGAAGGCCAAGAAGAAGCCGCTGGAGACCGTCAAGCCGGCCGACCTGGGCGTCGATGTCGCGCCCCGGATCAAGACGCTCAAGGTCAGCGAGCCGCCCAAGCGCGGCGCCGGCGTGAAGGTGCCCGACGTGGCGACCCTCGTCGAGAAACTCAAGAACGAAGCCAAGGTGATCTGACATGGCCGCACTCGTCATTGCCGAACACGACAACGCGTCCCTCAAGGGCGCGACCCTCAACACCGTGACTGCCGCAGCCGCTTGCGGCGGCGAAGTGCACGTGCTGGTGGCCGGCGAGAACGCCGCCGCCGTGGCCCAGGCCGCCGCCCAGGTGCAGGGCGTGAGCAAGGTGCTGCACGCCGACTCGCCCGCGCTGGGCAAGCAACTTGCGGAGAACGTGGCGGCGCAGGTGCTCGCTGTGGCACCGGCCTACAGCCACATCCTGTTCCCCTCCACCGCCAACGGCCGCAACGCCGCCCCGCGCGTGGCCGCCAAGCTCGACGTGGCGCAGCTCAGCGACATCACCAAGGTCCTGAGTGCCGACACCTTCGAGCGCCCGATCTACGCCGGCAACGCCATCGCCACGGTGCAGAGCGCCGACGCGGTGAAGGTCATCACCGTGCGCACCACGGGCTTCGACGCCGCCCCGGCCACCGGCGGCAGCGCCGCGGTTGAAACCATCGCAGCGGTGGATGACAGCGGCAAGAGCGCCTTCGTCGGCCGCGAGCTGACCAAGAGCGACCGCCCCGAGCTGACGGCGGCCAAGATCATCGTCTCGGGCGGCCGCGCGCTGGGCTCGGCCGAGAAGTTCACCGAAGTGCTCACGCCGCTGGCCGACAAGCTGGGCGCCGCGCTGGGTGCGAGCCGTGCCGCCGTCGATTCCGGTTACGCGCCCAACGATCTGCAAGTCGGCCAGACCGGCAAGATCGTTGCCCCGCAGCTCTACGTCGCCTGCGGCATCTCGGGCGCGATCCAGCACCTGGCGGGCATGAAGGATTCCAAAGTGATCGTGGCGATCAACAAGGACCCGGAAGCGCCCATCTTCTCGGTGGCCGATTACGGCCTGGAAGCCGACCTGTTCGAGGTCGTGCCCGAACTGGTCAAGGAGTTGTAGTCATGGCCCTGCTGCGAGAGTGCCTGAGGACGGTTCGCCTCTTCCACGGCGAGACCGATTGCGCCTTCGACGAAGCCGGCATGAGCTGGCCGAAGGACGACTTCCACCACGAGGTTGGCGATGACACGACGCACTCGCCTACCGGGTACGCCGGAACCGATGCCCATGTGGACGGCCGGTGGGAATCCGCACCTCGCAGCTGAGTCCCGGGGCGTTCCGGCCACTTCCTTGAACGGAGCAAGCGGCTGACGCCCCCGCTCCGCCGGCCTGCGCCGGCGGGGCCATCCAGAAACAACCGCCTTGGCATGCAGACCCCGGGCCGATTCCGGCCCGGGGCAGGGCGAAGCCTTGCCTGCATGCCCGGGCAACTTCGTGGCGCATGCCGCCGGATCCATTGGCTTTCGAGGACCGATCCATCATGTCCACATCCTCTTCCCCCGATTCCCCATTGCCGCTGAGCCGCCTTCCGGTGCGCTCGGCGCCCGCCCTCGATCTGCTGGCCGGTGTGAAGGTGCTGGACCTCACGTCCTCGGTGGCCGGCCCCTACGCCGGCCAGCTGCTGGCCGACATGGGCGCGACGGTCGTGAAGATCGAGAAGCCCGGCACGGGCGACGATGCGCGGGCCTGGGGGCCCCCTTTCCTGAACGGCGAGTCGCTGTGGTTCATGAGCGTCAACCGCGGCAAGCACAGCGTCACGCTGGACTACGCCACGCCGCAGGGCCTGGAAGTGCTGCGCAGGCTGGCGTCCCAATGCGACGTGATGCTGGTGAACCTGGTCGCGCGCAGCCAGCGCAAGCTGGGCATCGATGCCGCGACGCTGCGGGCGCTCAATCCCGGCCTGATCCACGCGTCGATCACGGGCTTCGGCCTCAAGGGCGCGCGGGCCGAGCTGCCGTGCTACGACCTGATCGCCGAGGGCTACTCCGGCGTGATGGACCTCACGGGCGAGCCGGATGCTCCGCCGCAGAAGGTGGGCACCCCGGCCGCGGACATGCTGGCGGGCCACGATGCCGCGATGGCCGTGATTGCCGCGCTGCTGCGCCGCGAGCGTGGCGGCACTGGTTGCGAGATCGACATCTCCATGGTGGAGAGCATGTCGCGCTTCATGGGTCCGCGGCTGATGCCCTACCTGGGCTCGGGCGAGGTGAGCCGCCGCTCCGGCGGGCGCGACAGCGTGATCGCGATCTACCAGGTGTTCGACACCGCCGACGAGCCCATGACGCTGGGCCTGGGCAACGACGCGATCTGGAAGCGCTTCTGGGCGGCCGTGGGCCAGCCCGAGGTGGCGGGCGATGCCGCCTACGGCAGCAACGCGCAGCGCCGCGCCCGGCGGGCGGAGATCGTCGAGAAGATCGCCGCCATCCTGCGCGGCAAGCCTCGCGCGTACTGGCTCGACCTGCTCGCCAGCGCCCGCGTGCCCGCCGGGCCGATCCACCGGCTCGACGAGCTGGCGCATGACAAGGCGCTGCACGAATCGGGCTTCATCTACCAGGGCCGTGGGCACGCCGGCCCGATTCCGCAGGTCGGCTTGGGCATCCGCTTCGACGGCCGGTCCGAGGGCACGGGCCTGCCGCCGCCGCGCCTGGGCGCGCACACCGACCAGATCCTGGGTTCCTGGCTCGATTGCCCGTCCACCGAAATCGAGCAGCTTCGCCGCAGCGCGTCATCTGAAAGCAAGGAGACATCATGAAGTTCGAAGAGATCACCTACCGCGAAGACGGCCCCATCGGCACCATCACGCTGAACCGGCCGCACGATGGCAACATGTTCACGGTGCAGATGTGCCACGAGATCCGCGACTGCATCAACGAGATCCGGCGCGAGACGCGCACCCGCGTGGTCGTCATCACCGGCGCGGGCGACAAGTTCTTCTGCATCGGCGGGCGCAAGGAAGGCATGGAGGACACGCAGCTCTATGCCGGCGTGCTGCCCACGCTGGAAATGTACGAGTCGATCGACAAGCTGCAGAAGCCGGTGATTGCCATGGTCAACGGTTTCGCCGTCGGCGGGGGCAACGTGCTGCAGGTGGTGTGCGACATCACCATCGCCAAGGAAAGCGCCGTGTTCCGCCAGGTCGGGCCGATGATGGGCAGCTTCGACGCGGGCTACGGCACCTGGTACCTGGAGGACCTGATCGGGAAGAAGCGTGCCAAGGAGATGTGGTACCGCAACCCCAAGCTGAGCGCGCGCGAGGCGCTGGAGTGGGGCCTGATCAACCACGTGGTGCCGGACGCCGAGCTGCACGACTTCACGCGCAAGATCGCCCTGGAGATCGCGGATCGCGGCCCCTTCGCGCTGGCCGCGATCAAGGGCGCGTTCAACGCGCGCCACGGCGGCGTGGGCGGCCTGTCGCGCATCACGCACGACATGCTGCTGCGCGGCTACCTCGACACCGAGGAGCACGCCGAACTGTCGGAGGCATTCGCCGAGCGGCGCCGCCCGGACGCCTCGCGCTTCGGCCGCTGAAGCCCTCGGTTCGAGCTCGGTAGGGGAGAGTCACCATGTCACACCTGTTGACGCTGCATCATCCCGCGGCGGCGCGAGATCACTACCTGTCCGGCGTCTGGCAGCACGACACGCTGTACGCGCTCGCATGCCGGCATGCCGACGAGCGCGGCACGGCCCATGCCCTGCGCGATGCCACGCGGCGCCTGAGCTGGAGCGCGGTCGTGGCCTGGGCCGACGCGGTCGCGGCCGATCTGCACGAGGCCGGGCTGCGCAGCGGCGACCGCGTGTCGGTCTGGCTGCCGAACCGGCTCGAATCCGTGATCGTGCTGCTGGCCTGCTCGCGCAACGGCTACGTCTGCAACCCGTCGCTGCACCAGAACTACACGGTGGCGGAAGTCGAGACGCTGCTCAAGCGCATCGACTGCGCCGCGCTGTTCGCGCAGCCGGGGTGGGGCGCCGATGCCGCGAGCGCGGACATCTTCGCGCGGGCCGCGGGGCTGGAGCACGTCAAGCGGGTCTACGCGCTGCCCTCGCTGCGCACGGCCGACGCGCAATTGCCCGCCGGCACGCACGCGATGCCGTGGCCGGGGCAGGCCGCCGTGCCGCAGCCCGCACCCAGCACGGACCCGGACCAGGTGGTCTACCTGGCCTTCACCAGCGGCACCACCGGAGCGCCCAAGGGCGTCATGCACAGCGCCAACACGCTGCTGGCCAACGGCCGCGCGATGGTGGCCGACTGGGCGCACGACACCTCTACCGTGGTGCTGTCGCTCAGCCCGATGAGCCACCACATCGGCACCGTCGCGCTGGAGCAGTCGCTGGTGGCGGGGTGCGAGCTGGTGATGCACGACCCGACGGCCGGCGTCGCGGCGCTGGACTGGATCGAGGCCACCGGCGCCACCTACGTCATGGGCGTGCCCACGCATGCCATGGACCTGCTGCACGAGATGGACCGGCGCGACGCGACGCGCCTGGGCCGGGTGAAGGTGTTCTACATGGCCGGCGCCCCCATCCCCACCGAGACCGCGCGGCGGCTGCTGGCGCTGGGCGCCACGCCGCAGAACGTGTACGGCATGACCGAGTGCGGCTCGCACCAGTACACCAAGCCCACCGACGCGGTGGAGGTCATCACCGCCACCTGCGGCAAGGCCTGCGCGGCCTACGAGGTGAAGCTATGGCAGCCCGACAACCCGGACGTGGAGGCGTTGCCCGGCGAGGTGGGCGAGATCGGCGGCCGCGGCGGGGTGCTGATGCTGGGTTACTTCAGCAACCAGTCGGCGACCGAAACGTCCTTCAACCGCAGCGGCTGGTTCCTCAGCGGCGACCTGGGGCGCTTCGATAGCCAGGGCAACCTCGTCATCGTCGGGCGCAAGAAGGACCTCATCATCCGTGGCGGACACAACATCCACCCGGCGCACATCGAGGAGTATGCGCACCGCCACCCGGCGGTGAAGAAGGCGGCGGCCTTCGGCGTGCCCGACGAGCGCCTGGGCGAGAAGGTGTGCCTGGCGCTCATTGCCGATGGCGCCGTCGATGCCGACGAGATGCTGCAGCACCTGGCGCGCGAGGGGCTGTCGAAGTTCGACATGCCCGAATACTTCATGGTGCTGCCCGAGTTTCCGCTGACCGCCAGCGGAAAGATCCTCAAGCGCGAGCTCGTCCAGTGGGTACGGGACGGCCGCGTTCAACCGCAACCGGTGCGCTACCGCGCACGTTGAGACGATGATCGAGCTGACTCACGACGAGGAATTCGCCGTCCTCACCATCCGCCGGCCCGGCGCGCTCAACGCGCTGAGCTTCGAGCTGATCGAGCGCATCGGCGAATGCATCAAGGAAGCCGGGCGCTCCAGGGCGCGCGCGCTCATCGTCACCGGCGAAGGCGAGAAGGCCTTCTGCGCCGGTGCCGACATCAAGGAGCTGCAGCGGCGCGGGCTGGCCGCGCAGCGCGAGGGCGCCGAGCTCGGCCAGGCCGTGTTCGCGCTGCTCGACCGGCTGCCGATCCCCTCGGTGGCGCTGGTCAACGGCTATGCCTTCGGTGGCGGCTGCGAGCTGGCGCTGGCGTGCACGCTGCGGCTGGCCACGCCCAACGCCAGGTTCGGCCTGCCCGAGGTGAAGCTGGGCCTCATTCCGGGCTACGGCGGCACGCAGCGGCTGCCGCGGCTGGTGGGTAGCGGCCGGGCGCTGGAGATGGTGATGACCGGCCGTGCCGTCA
The DNA here is from genome assembly GCF_937926365.1 of uncultured Azohydromonas sp. Lineage (GTDB taxonomy): Bacteria > Pseudomonadota > Gammaproteobacteria > Burkholderiales > Burkholderiaceae_C > Azohydromonas. The sequence goes on from NZ_CALAOH010000122.1 coordinate 22,378, forward strand.
ACGCGGAAGAAGCGCTGGCCATGGGCCTGGTCAACCGCATCGTGCAGCCGCCGGGCCTGGCCGCGGCCAAGGCCTATGCGCGGGAGTTCAGCGGCCATGGGCTGCGCGCGCTGCAGTTCGCGCGCGAAGCCGTGCAGCGCGCGCTGGACGTGCCGCTGCACGAAGGGCTCAGGATCGAAGCGGACCTGTCCACGCTGGCCTACCGCACGCACGATGCGGAGGAGGGCATGCAGGCATTCGTTGACAAGCGCAAGGCGGAGTTCCGTGATGAGTGACACCACGTTCAACAGCCGGGAGACCGGCGCGCGCGACTGCATCGTCGTGACGGGTGCCAGCAAGGGCATCGGCGCCGCCATCGCGCTGGCGCTGGCCGAGCAGGGCCGCTTCGTGGCTTGCGTGTCGAGGTCGGGCGCCGCGCCCGCGTGTCCCGGCGTCTCGGCCGAGGTCGCGCAGCGCTGGACGACCTGGGCGGCCGACGTGACGCAGCCCGGGTCGCTGGCGGCCGTGTTCGACCGCCTCAAGGCCGAGGGCTGGCGCATCGTCGGCATCGTCAACAACGCCGGGCTGCACATCGATGCGCGCTCGGCCGACATGCCCCTGGAGCAGTGGCACCGGGTGATGGATGGCAACGCCACTTCCGTGGTGGCCGCCTGCCAGGCGGTGTATCCGCACCTGGTGGATGCCGGCGGCGGCGTGATCGTCAACATCGGCTCCTTCTTCGAGAGGCTCGGCGTCAAGCGCAACCTGGCCTACTGCGCCAGCAAGGCGGCGGTGGGCGCGATCACGCGGGTGCTGGCCGTGGAGTGGGGCAACCGGGGCATCCGCGTCATCAACGTGGCGCCCGGCTACATCCAGACCGATCTCAACGCCGACTCGATGGCCGAGGGGCCGCTGCGCGCCTACCTGGAGAAGCGCATTCCGCGCGGCGAGCCGGGCACGGCGGCCGAGGTGGGCGCGCTGGTGGCGACGCTGTTCGGGCCGGCGGGCAGCTTCCTCAGCGGCGAGACCATCTACGCCGATGGCGGGCAGGGTGTTGCCCACTGAGCAGCGTCCAAGCGATTGCGTTCACATCGAAGGAGAACAGGACCCATGCCCTTGTCCACGCCGGCGCCGCGCCGTGAAGCCCATCACCGCATCATCGACATGAAGGCCTACGCGCGGGAGGACGGCCTGTTCGACGTGGAGGCGCATCTGGTTGACCGCAAGCCGTTCGAGTTCCTGCGGCGCGGCAACCCCGTGCCCGTGCCTGCCGGCGACGCGCTCCACGACCTGTGGGTGCGCATGACGGTGGACCAGAACTTCACCGTGCGGGCCATCGAGGCCGCCTCCGACGTGACGCCGCACCGCGTCTGCAAGGAGGCGGAAACCACCCTGCAGGCCATGGTCGGCGAACGCATCGCCTCGGGCTGGTCCTCCAAGGTCAAGGAGCGGCTGCGCGGCGCGCGCAGCTGCACGCACCTGATGGAGCTGCTCATTCCGATGGCCACGACGGCCTTCCAGGGCATCACCGGGATGGACCGGAACCGGCCGCTGGCCGCCGACGACAGGAGCGCCGTGGCCAAGATCGACAGCTGCTACGCCTATGGCCGCCACAGCGAGCTCGTGATGCGGCTGTGGCCCCGGCACTACCAGCCGCGGCAGGCGGACACTGATCCGGGCCCGTCGCCTACTCGGGCTTGAACTTGGCGATCTGGATCGCCTCGGCCAGTTCTTCCACCTTGCTGGCGAACAGCTGGCCGGTCTGTTCCGGCGTGAGGCTGACCGGCGGCGAGCCGGTCTTCTCCTTGAGCGACTCGGCATAGGCCGGGTCCTTGTTGGCCGCGAGCGCCGCGGCGTTGAGCTTCTGGAGCACGTCGCGCGGCGTTCCCCGCGGCGCCCACAGCACGAGCATCGTGTCGGCGGTGAAGGGCTTGAGGCCGGCTTCCGCCGGCGTCGGCACGTTCGGCAGCAGCGCTGAGCGCTCTGGCGCACCGATCAGGATCGCGTGCGCCTTGCCGCTGTCGAGCAGCGGCATGGCCGAGGGGGGCGTGAGCAGGGTGATGTGGACATCGCCGCGCGCGATGGCCGTCTGGATCTCCCCCGTACCCTTGAACGGGATGTGCGTGTAGCCGATGCCGACCCGGCTGGCGAACAGCGCCATCAGAAGGTTGTGCTGCGCCCCCCCGCCGGAGCTGGCGAAGTCCAGCTTGCCGGGCTGGGCCTTGGCATAGGCCACGAGTTCGGCCACGCTCTTCATGGGCTGGGTGGCGGTGGTCACGAAGACCAGCGGCATCGCCGCCACGGTGGCCACCGGCACCATCTCCTTGGACAGGTCCACCCCGCGCTTGTAGAGCAGCGGATGCGAGTTGATGCCGCCGATGTGCAGCGTGTAGCCGTCGGGCCGCGCGGCCATGGCGGCACGGGCGCTGATCGTGTTGCTCGCCCCCGGCTTGTCCTCGACGTACACCGTCTGCTTGAGCTGCCTGCCCAGCTCGTTGGCAAAGAGCTGCGCGATGGTCGAGCCGATGCCGCCCGCGACATAGCCGCTGATGATCTTCACCGGCTTGGCGGGATAGGCCTGGGCCAGCGCGGAGCCGACAGCTCCCACGGAAAGCAGAAGCGCACAAAGAGTGCGGGCGGGTTTCATGTGGTGTCTCCTGGAAAGAATTGCTGCAGTCGCCTTCGATCCGGCGGCGGTGCCTGGCCCGGCGGGCGGCTTCAGCGCTGAAGCCGGACGGGGCGGCGGCCTGCCGATCGCGGCGCATCGGGATTCCTGTGAGCGGAATTCCCGCAGCCTGCCCGGTGGGCATGACGGTTCCCGAGGCTGGTGCCGATACGAGCCACCGGGTCGCGCGTTTGGGTCGAACGTATCATGCCTGCAGGCAGCCGCCGGCTGCCGCCTGACGACCTCTCGCCGTACCTGCGATGCGCACCGCCCATCAAGACCACGGTGCCGCAGCGCCACCCCCTCCTCCCCCGCGTGACGGCTGGGTGCTGCTGGGCGGCGCCATCGTCATCCTGCTGCTCACGGCGGCGGCCACGCTGATGCTGTCGCATGGACGGCAGGAAACGCTGGAGACCTGGCGGCGGTACATGGAGAACTTCTCCACCACTGCGGCCGAGCATGCGTCGCAGACCTTCCGCACGGTGGACTTCGTGCTCGGCCGCATCGTGGACCGCCTGGAGGCCTCGCATCCGGGCGGCGGGCAGGCGCTGTCGCAGACCCTGGACGCGGCGGCCATGCACAGGCTCCTGCGCGAGCGCGTGACGGAGGTGCCCGTGGTCAACGGCATCGCGATCCTGGACATGGACGGACGCGCCTTGAGCAGCAGCCGAGCCCACCCGCCAGCGGACGTGAACCTGGCCGATCGGGAGTACTTCCGGGCGCACCTGGCCGATCCGGCGCTGGAGCTGTACGTGTCCGCGCCGGCGCGGAACCGGACCACCGGCCACTGGGCCTTCACCCTGTCCCGCAAGGTGCGCTCGCCCTCCGGCCGGATGATCGGCCTGGTGGTCGGCACGATCGAGCTGAGCTACTTCGAGGAGTTCTACCGCTCGATCAGCCTCGGCGACCGTGACACCGTGATCCTGCTGGTACGCCGCGACGGGCCACTGCTGATGCGCTACCCCATGCGGACCGAGGTGCTGGGCCGCTCCTATCGGGACGCGCCGGCGTTTCGCGCGCTTGCGCAAGCACTGGCGCAGGGCCAGCGGGGCGTTGCCGTGCGGACGTCGGAACCGCGCATCACGAACCCGTCCGATGGCGAACCCCGCATGGAAACCGCCTACACCGTCGTCGGTTTCCCGCTGGCGGTGGGCATCGCCACGAGCGAGCGCTTCGTGCTGCGCAACTGGCGCGCGATGGCGGTCTTCGTCGCCACGGGCGTCCTGGTGACGGACGTGCTGATCGCAGCGCTGACCCTGTGGATCCACCGCCTGCTGCGCCGTCGCCGTGCGGCGCTGCTGCAACTCGAAGAGGCTCGCCGCGCCGCGGAGAGTGCCAGTGTCGTGAAGTCGCAGTTCCTGGCCAACATGAGCCACGAGATCCGCACGCCGCTCAATGCCATCATCGGGCTGACCGAGCTGCTGCGCCGCGACCGGCCCACGCCCACGCAGGTGCAGCGGCTGGACCAGATCGACCTGGCCGGCCGGCACCTGCTGTCCACCATCAACGACATCCTGGACATCTCCAAGATCGAGGCCGGCCAGCTGCAGCTGGAACAGACCGACTTCCATCTTTCGACGATCCTGGACGAGGTCCGGTCGATCATCGGCGAGCAGGCGCGCGGCAAGGGCCTGGCCGTGACCGTGGAGGCCGAGGCGGTGCCCGAGTGGCTGCGCGGCGACCCGACCCGGCTGCGCCAGGCACTGCTCAACTATGCGAGCAACGCCGTCAAGTTCACGCGGCAAGGCTTCGTCGCCATCCGCGCCCGGCTGCTCGATGAGACCGCGGGCCAGTTGCTCGTGCGTTTCGAAGTGCAGGACAGCGGCATCGGCATACCGGCGGACAAGCTGCCCAGCCTCTTCAGGCAGTTCAGCCAGGCCGATGCCTCGACGACGCGCGAATACGGCGGCACGGGACTGGGGCTGGCCATCACGCAGCACCTGGCCTGGATGATGGGCGGCGAAGCCGGCGCCGACAGCGTGCCAGGGGCGGGCTCGACGTTCTGGTTCACGGCCCGCCTGGGCCACGGGCAAGGCCCGATGCCGGTGGTGCCCTCGCCGGCAGCACCGGGCGCCGCGGCGATCCTGCAGGCCCGGCATGCGGGCGAGTGCGTGCTGCTGGTGGAGGACAACCTCGTCAACCGCGAGGTGGCCGTGGCCTTGCTGCGCGCCGTCGGGCTGGCGGTGGATACGGCCGTCAACGGACAAGAGGCCGTCGAGAAGGCCAGGGCGAAGCGCTATGCCCTGGTCCTGATGGACATGCAGATGCCCGTCATGGACGGCATGGCGGCCACGCGCGTGATACGCACCCTGCCGGGCTGGGAGGCCATCCCCATCCTGGCCCTGACCGCCAATGCCTTCAGCGAGGACCGGGACGTCTGCATCGAAGCCGGCATGAACGACTTCATCGCCAAGCCGGTCGAGGCCGCCACGCTGTATGGCGCCATCCTGCAATGGCTGCAGGCGCCGTGAACGCCCGGCGCAGCGCTGAAACGCCAGGTGCCCGTCGAGCTCATGGCCGACGTGCCATGACCTGAACCTCGCATCGGGCGGGCAAGCCGCCCGGGTATGAGGCCGGTAAGCTCAGCTTACCTTGCGGCCAATTATTGTGAATGGACGAGACGCTGCGCCGCGCCGACACTTTGGGCATCCACAGTCCCGGCCCGGATCACTTTCGAGCCGGACCGATTCCGCCGCGGCGCAAGGCCGTGCCGCCCAAGGACGCAGCCGACATGAACATTCTTCAGCGCCTGGACACGCGCATTTCCCTCAACGACGAAGAGCGCATGCTGCTCGACAGCGTGCGCGCGCTGTGCCGCCAGCAGATCGCGCCGCGCGCCGAGCACTTCGACCGCAACGCCGAGTTCCCCTGGGAGAACGTCAGGGCCATCAACGAGCTTGGGCTCAACGCCATGTTCGTGCCCGAAGCCTACGGCGGCGCGCCGATGTCGTACACGGCTTACCTGGCCTGCGTGCGCGAGATCAGCCAGGCGTGCGCCGCCACCGGGATCATCTGGGCCACCAACTACCACGGCATGAAGCCGCTGATCGATTGGGGCACCGAGGAGCAGAAGCGCCGGCTGCTGCCGCGCATCGCCGAAGGCGGCCTGGGCGCGCTGGCGATCACCGAGCCCGGCGCGGGCTCCGACGCCACGGGCATGCGCGCCACCTTCCGCGAGGAGGGCGACCAGATCGTCATCAACGGCGGCAAGACCTTCATCACCAACGGCGACGTGGCCGACCTGTACCTGCTGTTCGGCAAGTGGGAAGGCATCGCCGACGCCAAGCAAAGCATCTCGGTGCTGGTGCTGGAAAAGGGCACGCCGGGACTGTCGGTGGTGCGGCTGGAGGACAAGATGGGCACGCGCGCGTCCAGCACCGCCACGCTCGCGTTCGACAACTGCCGCGTGCCGCGCGCCAACCTGATCGGCGAGCCCGGAGACGGTCTCAGGATCCTGTTCGCGTCGCTGAACAAGTCGCGCCCCAGCGTCGCGGCGCACGCGCTGGGCATCGCGCGCGGGGCCTTCGAGGACGCGGTGGCCTACATCAACGAGCGCAAGCAGTCCGGCCGCAAGATCCTGGAGTTCCAGGGCATCCAGTTCATGGTGGCCGACCTGGCCGCGGAGCTGGCGCTGGTGGAAAACTGGCTATGGCAGGTGGGTGGCTGGGTCGATGCGGGCGCGACTGATTTCGGCATCGAGGCGTCACTGCTGAAGATGCGCGCCACAGACCTCGCCATGCGCGCCGCCACCGATGCCGTGCAGCTGCTGGGCGGCTACGGCTATTGCAAGGACTACCGCGTGGAGCGCCTGATGCGCGACGCCAAGATCACGCAGATCTGGGAAGGCACCAACCAGGTCCACCGCCAGCTCATCGGCCGCAGCTTCCTGCAGCGCTGACACGATTCTTCAAGGAGAAGCAATGAGTGACATCAAGACCATCGGCATTGCCGGTGCCGGCACCATGGGGGCCGGCATCGCCATCGTCTGCGCGCGGGCGGGTTTCCGCACGCGCGTGTTCGACCTGAATGCCAGCTCGATCGAGCGCGCCCGCAACCAGACCGAGGCGTTCCTGAAGAAGAGCGTCGAGCGCGGCAAGCTGAGTGCCGAGAAGCTGCCCGAGATCATGGGGCAGTGGCACGGCACGTCCAGTCTCGAAGACCTGGCGGATTGCGACCTCGTCATCGAGGCGGTGTTCGAGAGCCTGCCGGTCAAGCACGACCTCTTCGGAAAGCTGGACAAGATCTGCGCGCCGCACGCGATCTTCGCCAGCAACACCTCCACCATCAGCATCACCGAGATCGCCGGCGGCTCGGGCCGCCCCGACCGTTTCGTCGGCATGCACTTCTGCCTGCCGGCACAGCTGATGAAGCTGGTGGAGATGTCGCCCGGGCTCAACACCAGCGAAGAGACCTTCGCACGCGCCTGGGCGCTGTGCGAGGCGCTGGGGCAGAAGCCGGTGCGCACGCAGGACACGCCGGGCTTCGTGCTCAACTACTTTCTCATTCCGTTCAACAACGACGCCATCCGGCTGGTGGAGCAGGGCGTGGCCGAGCCGGCCGACATCGACCTGGCCATCAAGACCGCCATGGGCTACGCCATGGGCCCGATGGAGCTGCTCGACCTGGTCGGCATGGACACCCAGAAGCTGCTGTGCGAGGCCATGCACGGCATCACCAACGAGCCGCGCGCGGCCTGCCCGCCGCTGGTCAAGCGCATGATCGCCGCCGGCTGGCTGGGCAAGAAGAGCGGTCGCGGTTTCCACCGCTACGCCGACAGCAAGATGTTTGGAGCCTGACGAGAATGAGCACCTATCGAATCGTTGCGCGCGGCAACAGCCGCTCCTTCCCCGCCCCGCATCCGTTCATCGAGCAGGCCGGCGCCCAGGGTGCCTCGGCCGTGTTCATCGGCGATGAGGCCGGGGCCGCCTTCGCCGCCGCCGGCGATCTGGGCGCCTGTCCCTTCGTCGCGGTCGAGCTGGGCCATGAATGCCTGGGCGTGCACACCGGCGAGGCGCGCGGCAAGGAAGGCTCCAACGTGGTCGGCTTCGCGCGCTTTCGCCTCGGCAAGGCCGACCCGAGCCCGCTGGTGGAACTGGTGCGCCAGCCCAACACCAGCGACTCGGCGATCGCCGCCGCCAAGGCCGCCTTCGAGGCGGCGGGGCTGAAGGTCGCCGTGTGCGGCGACTTCCCCGGCCGCATCGTGGACCGGCTCATCCGTCCTTATCTGAACGCCGCCCTGCGGCGCCTGGACGAGAAGCTTGCCAGCGCCGACGACCTCGACAAGACGCTGTGCCTGGGCCTGGGCTACCCGGAAGGCCCCATCTCGCTGCTGGAGCGCACCGGCCTGGCCGAGCACCACGACGTCACGCTGGCGCTGTATCGCGCGCTGGGCCAGGAGGCCTACGCGCCGGCACGCCGTGCCCAGGTCGCCAAGGCCCGCGAAGGCCGCTGACAGCAGAGCAGCCCGCGGCCCTGCCGCATGCGCGGCGGGGCCGCTTCGTCTCGAAAACGAACATCGGAGATCAGCTTGGAATCGAAACTGCAGCGCGTCGGCATCGTCGGCGCGGGGGCCATGGGGCGCGGCATTGCCCAGGTCTGTGCCGCCGCGGGATGCGAGGCATTCCTGTTCGACAGCGCGCCGGAGGCGGGCACGCGCGCCTTGAACTTCATACGGGAAGACCTGATGCAGGCCGTGGCCAGGGGCAAGCTCGCACAGGAAGATGCAGAGGCAACGATGCAGCGCATCCGCCCCGTCCAGGAGCTGAATGCGCTGAGCACATGTGACCTCGTCGTCGAGGCCATCATCGAGCAGCTCGACGCCAAGCAGCGGCTCATGCGCGAGCTGGAGAGCATCGTGGGCCCGGAGTGCATCCTGGCCACCAACACGTCCTCGCTGAGCGTCACCGCCATCGCGGCGGCGTGCGGCGATCCCGGGCGCGTGGTCGGCTGGCATTTCTTCAACCCGGTGCCGCGCATGAAGCTGGTCGAGGTCATCCAGGCGCCGCGCACGCGCGCCGACGTGGCCGAGGCCATGCTGGCGCTGTCGCGGCGCGTGGGCCACCGGGCGATCCTGGCCTCCGATTCGCCGGGTTTCGTGGTCAACCATGCCGGGCGGGCCTTCGTGACCGAGGGCCTCAAGCTGCTGGCCGAGCGCACCGCCGAGGCGCCGGTGCTGGACGCGATCCTGCGCAGCTGTGCGGGCTTCCGCATGGGGCCGCTGCAGTTGCTGGACCTGACCGGCCTGGACGTTTCCGTGCCGGTGATGGAGTCGATCCATGCCCAGTACTACGGCGATGACCGCTACAGGCCCTCTCCTCTGGCGCGCACGCGGATGCTGGCGGGGCTGCTGGGGCGCAAGAGCGGGCAGGGCTTCTACGACTACCGTGAAGCCGGAGCTCGCGGCGCCGAGGCCGCGCCGGCATCCCCGGCGCCATCGACTGCTGCCACGGACCGCAGCTTCTGGTGGCCCACGGATGGGCCCGCGGCGCTGCCCGAGGCGCTGGCCGGCCTGCTGGCGCAGGCAGGGGTGCGTCGTTCCAGCGCCGCCGAGGTGGACGTCATCCTCCTGTCGCCGCTGGAGGCGGATCTTTCCTCCACCGCGGCGACGCTGGGGCTGGATGCCACCAAAGTGGTCGGCGTCGATCCGCTGTTTTCCGGCACGGGCGGCGTCACGCTGATGGCCTGTCCCGCCACGGGTGCGGCGGCCGTGGATGCGGCGCGTGCGGCGTTCGCCACGCAGTCGATCCCCACCTTCGTCATCTCGGACTCGCCCGGCTTCGTTGCGCCGCGCGTGGTGGCCTGCATCGTCAACCTCGCGTGCGAGATGGCCCAGCAGGGTATCGCCTCGCCGGCGGACATCGACGTGGCCGTCAAGCTCGGACTCGGCTACCCGGCGGGACCGTTCGAGTGGGGTGACCGGCTCGGTGCCCAGCGCGTGCTGCAGGTGCTGCAAGGATTGCATGCCACCTTCAACGATCCGCGTTACCGCCCCTCGCCGTGGTTGGTGCGCCGTGCGCGGCTGGGCCTGACGCTGTCCGCTCCCGATCGCGCGGATTCGGAGCGTTGATTCCGGTTCTGTTTCGAGAGTGAAGCAAACCCCGTTCGCCCTGAGCCCTTCGACAAGCTCAGGAGAACCCTATCGAAGGGTTCAGTCCGAACGGGGTACTTCAATTTCAAGAACGGAAAGCGCAGGGCCCGTGCCGCGGCATCGAGTGTGCGGCACGGGCCCTGCGCCGTTGCTTACTTCGCGGAATCGGCCTCTCGCGCCGTATCGCCCCAGCGCGCCATGTCCTGCTTGATGAGCTGCGTCAGTTCCTGCGGCGTGCTCGTCCTGGCTTGGGCATGGCGCTGCGCGAGGTAGTTCTGGAACTCCGGCCGCTCGACCGCCTTGACGACCGCGGTGCGCAGCCGCTGGGCGGTGGCGTCGCTGGTGCCCTTGGGCGCGAACACGGCGAACCAGAGGACGCTCTCGAAGCCCGGGATCTCCTCGGCGATGGCCGGCACGTCGGGCAGCGTGGCGATGCGGCGAGGCGAGGCCACCCCCAGGTAGCGCAGCTTGCCCGATTGCATCATCGAGGCGGTTTCCAGGCCGCTGACGAAGCTGCCCTGCACGTCGCCCTGCATCACTGCCGTCAGTACCGCCGAGCCACCCTGGTAGGGCACGTGCATCATGTCCAGGCCGCCGGCGTGCGAGAACTTGTAGCCGGTGAGATGGGCCAGCGAGCCGATGCCCGATGAACCATAGTTCCACTTGACGCTGGCCTTGCGCGCCTGCTGCATGAACTCGCCCAGCGTCGCGGGGCCCTTTTCCGCCGACACCATCAGCATCAGCGGCATGAAGGCCACGGTGGTGAGCGGCCGCAGATCATCGAGCGGGTCGTAAGGCGTCTTGCGCGACGCCGGGACGATGGCATTGGGTCCCTGGTTGCCGAACACGATGGTGTTGCCGTCAGGGGGCGCTTTCGCCACGAGATGGGTGCCGATGGTGCCGGCGGCGCCCGGCTTGTTCTCGATCACCACGGTCTGGTTGAGCAGCTCGCCCAGGGGCTTCTGCAGCAGCCTCGCCACGTAATCGGTGGTGCCGCCGGCGGAGTAGGGCACCACGAGACGCAGCGGCGGGCGATCGGTATCTTGCGCAACGGCACCGCATGGAATGCCAGCCAGGGCGAGAAGCGGCAACGCGCGAAACAGGTCTGGCTTCATGGGAACAGCCTCCTTGGTATGGCCCGCGCGCACCGCGGTGCGCGGCGGAGCTTGAATTCCGGTTCCAGCCTCTACCGGGCCAGTGACGGCTGGCCGGCGTGGCTGGCGAAGGGGGAGACGCCCGCGCGGCGGCGGCACGCGTGCATGAACGCCCTGCCGTCCGCCGCGTGCGTCCCGTGGCTGTCGTCAGAGCATGCCGACCTGGATGTTCGCTTCCTTGACCAGCTTCTTCATCGTCTCTTCCTCGCGGCGCAGGAAGTCGTTGAACTGCTCGGGCGTCACCTGGGCGGGGAGCTCCTGTCCCAGCTGCTCAAGTTGCTTCAGCACCTCTGGATCCTTCTTGGCCTCGGCGGCGGCGTCGGCCAGCAGCTTGAGCACCGCGGGCGGCGTCTTCGCCGGAGCCATGAGGCCCAGGAACAGGTCGTAGTTCGCGGCCTTGTAGCCCAGCTCGGCAAAGGTCGGCACGTTGGGGAGCGCGGGCGAGCGCGCTTCCGACGTGACGGCCAGGGCGCGAAGCTTGCCCGTCTTGATCAACTCGCCCACGGAGGACGTGGTTCCCATGATCAACGTGACTCTTTGCGTCGCCACGTCGGGCAGGGCCAGCGGGGTGCCCTTGTAGGGAACCAGCGTCATCTTGATGCCGGCGGCCCTGGAGAACAGTTCCACCGGCACATGGGTCACGGTCCCGATGCCCACCGACGCATAGGTGATGGCATCCGGTTCCTTCTTGGCCGCGGCGACCAGATCGCCAAGCGTCTTGAACGGCGACGCGCCGCTGACCACGAGCACCATCGGCGCACTCGCCAGGTTGGACACACCGGTCAGGTCGCTGGGACGGTAGCCGGCGTTCTTGTCCACGTACGGCATGGTCACCACGGAATTGGAGGACACGCTGAGCGTGTAGCCGTCGGCTGTCGCCCTGGCGAGATGCCGCATGGCCATCAGCGTCCCAGCGCCGGGCATGTTTTCGACCACTACCGGCTGCTTGAGAACCTTGGCGATCCGCTCGCCGTACAGGCGTGCCACCGAGTCGCTCATCGAGCCGGGAGAAGTCGGCACGACGAGCCGGATCGGTTTGCTGGGAAAGTTGCTTCCCTGGGCCAAGGCCACCGACGACAACGCCATGCCGGCGATGAGGGCGGCGGGAGCTTGAATAAAAGCGCGTCTCTTCATATGTCTCCTCAACTATCTGGCGGCCCGTTGACGGTGTGCCGGTGGCCGCAAGCGATGTGGCGGGCTGTCATTGCGCGAGCCGTGGATCCGGGAGACCACGCATTGGCAATGACACGCGAGCAGCCGTCCTCAATGCCGTTGCTCGCTCATTGGCGCAATCCCAGTCCCGTCCCGGCTTTCCCGGCACTCGGCACGGCGTGCCGAGTGCGCGGTTCCTCCATGACGGATGGGGAGCGCTGTGAAGTCTCTGTCCGGTGGACGGTGGCGTCCAGTTGGCTTTGCTGCACCTGTGCGTAAGGTGTGCTTACCGCTTTGCAGGGAAAACCCGGCACTCGAAGCACAACGGTCAACGGTTAGCAGGGCTTACCGTCGGTCAAAAAAAAGCAACTCGACTTTCCAGCGTTCGAACGGGACACTGCTTTGCATCGAGTGGAGCCGATGCCGGTGAGCCCATGCGGGTTTGCCTGTTTCATCGTGGCTTCGACACGGACGTGACGTTGCCCGTCGAGTGGGCGGCGTCGTATCGCCGGGCGCAAGAACCGTCCGGCAACCACAGGTTCGCTGGAACCTCGTGAGCAGCTGGTGTCCCCATGAATTCGCAGCAAATCCTTGAGCAGTACGGCCCGCGAGAGGCCATGGAGTTCGACGTGGTGATCGTCGGCGCCGGTCCCGCCGGGCTGGCCACCGCCATCCGGCTCAAGCAGCTCGCCGCAGAGAAGGGCACGGACATTTCCGTGGTGGTGTTGGAAAAGGGCTCCGAGCCCGGCGCGCACATCGTCTCCGGCGCGATCATGGACCCCATCGCGTTGACCGAGCTCATCCCCGACTGGAAGGAAAAGGGTGCGCCGCTCAGGCAGCCCGTCACCGAGGACGAGTTCCTGTTCCTGTCCGAGACCGGTGCGAAGGCCACGCCACACGCTCTGTTGCCCGATTGCTTCAAGAACCACGGCAACTACATCGTCAGCCTGGGGGAGGTGGTGCGCTGGATGGCGCAGCAGGCCGAGGAGATGGGTGTGGAAATCTTCCCCGGCTTCGCGGCGGCGGAAGTGCTCTACACCGAGGACGGCCGTGTGCGCGGCGTGGCCACGGGCAACATGGGCCTGGGCAAGGACGGCGAGCCCACCGAGAGTTTCCAGCTGGGCATGGAACTGCTCGGCAAGTACACCGTGTTTGCCGAAGGGGCCCGGGGACATCTCGGAAAAGAGCTCATCGAGCGCTACCGCCTGGACGCGGGCAAGGACCCTCAGAGCTATGGCATCGGCCTGAAGGAGCTGTGGGAAGTTCCGCCCGAAAAGCACAAGCCGGGCCTGGTGGTCCACACCGCGGGCTGGCCGCTGGATGCCGATACCTACGGCGGCTCGTTCCTTTACCACGCGGCGGACAACCGGATCGCCGTCGGCTTCGTGGTCGGGCTGGACTACCAGAATCCCTGGCTGTCGCCCTTCGAGGAGTTCCAGCGCTTCAAGACGCACCCGGCCATCCGCAAGCACTTGGAAGGCGGCAAGCGCCTTTCCTACGGTGCGCGCGCGATCACTGCCGGCGGCTTGCTGTCGCTGCCCAAGACCGTGTTTCCGGGCGGCGCGCTGGTGGGTTGCGACGCGGGCTACCTCAACGCCAGCCGCATCAAGGGCAGCCATGCCGCGATCAAGAGCGGGATGCTGTGCGCTGAAAGCCTTTTCGAGGCGCTGGCTGCAGGGCGCAGCGGCGACGAGCTCGCTGCCTACCCGGAAGCGTTCGAGAAGAGCTGGTTGCACGAGGAATTGCAGCGGGCCAGGAACTTCAAGCAATGGTTCAAGAAGGGCCGCGCCGCCGCCACGCTCATGACCGGTATCGAGCAGTGGTTGCTGCCGAAACTTGGTATGAAGCGACCGCCCTGGACCGTGCGGCGCAAGCGGCCTGACCACGTCAACCTGCGCCCGGCGGCGGAGTTCGCGCGCATCGACTATCCGAAGCCCGACGGCGTGCTCAGCTTCGACCGGCTCTCCTCGGTGTTCATCAGCAACACCAATCACGAGGAGAACCAGCCGGCACACCTGCGGCTCAAGGATCCCACGGTGCCCACGCGTGTCAACCAGGCCACGTTTTCCGGCCCCGAGGCCCGCTACTGCCCCGCCGGGGTGTACGAGTTCGTGCCCACGGAGGGTGCGCAGGAGCGGCTGCAGATCAACGCGCAGAACTGCCTGCATTGCAAGACCTGCGACATCAAGGACCCGACGCAGAACATCACCTGGGTCACGCCCGAGGGCGGCGGCGGGCCCTGCTACGCGGGCATGTGACCAGCCGTGCGGTGCGTGGGACGGAGCTGGGTCCAGCCGCGTCCTCGTCATACAAGGAGCCAGGGGAAGTTCAGATGCAGATCGGAGTGCCAGTTGAAACCGCACACGGCGAAACCCGCGTGGCGGTCACGCCGGAGACGGCCAGGAAACTGAAGGCGCAGGGACACCAGCTGTTCGTCCAGGCGGGTGCGGGCGCATCGGCATCGGAACCCGATGCCGCCTACGCCGCGGCGGGCGCGGAAATCGTGGATGCCAAGGACGCGTTGGGCTGCAAGCTGGTGCTCAAGGTGCGCTCGCCTTCCGCCGAAGAGCTTTCATTGATGAAGCCCGGCGCCACGCTGGTCGGGATGCTCAACCCCTTCGACCGTGAAGGGCTGGAGCGCCTGGCCGCTGCCGGCATCACCGCCTTCGCGCTGGAAGCCGCGCCGCGCACCACGCGCGCGCAGAGCATGGACGTGCTCTCCTCACAAGCCAACATCGCCGGCTACAAGGCCGTGATCATCGCGGCCGACCGCTACCAGAAAT
>NZ_CALAOH010000123.1 GCF_937926365.1 uncultured Azohydromonas sp.
CGCCGCAGCGCCTGGCCGCGCGCCTGGAGCGTGCGCAGGGCGTGCAGCGCGAGCGCGCCGCCGTGCGGCTGCAGGGCCTGGCCGCGCGGCTGCTGCGCGCACAGCAGACACAGCACCAGCGCACGCTGCTCACGTTGCAAGGCATGGAGCAGCGCCTGGCCGCCCTGGACCCGCACCGGGTGCTGTCGCGCGGTTACGCCTGGGTGACGAACGAGGCCGGCCAGCCCATCGTCTCGGCGCGGGCATTGCAGCCGGGCCAGCAGGTGCAGGCAGTGTGGAGCGACGGCCGGGCGCTGGCGCAGGTGCTGCGGGTGCAGCCGGAGGACTGAAGCCGGATGTTGCGCGCAAGGCCCTTGCACCGCCGACGCGCCGCAGCGTGCACTCCTACAATCGCCGTGGCTTTGCCGTTGCACGCTCTTTGACGTGCATCAATGAACCCAGGAGAAAAGATGGAACACGTTCTGCCCCCGCTGCCCTACGGCTACGACGACCTCGCCCCGCACTACAGCCGCGAGACCCTGGAGTACCACCACGACAAGCACCACAACGCTTATGTGGTGAACCTCAACAACCTCCAGAAGTGCACCGAGTTCGAGAACATGGCCCTGGAAGACATCATCAAGAAGTCCTCCGGCGGCATCTACAACAACGCGGCCCAGATCTGGAACCACACCTTCTTCTGGAGCTGCATGAAGCCCAACGGCGGCGGTGAGCCCAAGGGCGCGCTGGCCCAGGCCATCAACGCCAAGTTCGGCTCCTACGCCGCCTTCCGCGAAGCCTTCGTCAAGAGCGCCGTGGGCAACTTCGGCTCGGGCTGGACCTGGCTGGTCGGCAAGGCCGACGGCAGCGTGGACATCGTCAACATGGGCGCCGCCGGTACGCCGCTGACCACCGGCGACAAGCCGCTGCTGACGGTGGACGTGTGGGAGCACGCCTACTACATCGACTACCGCAACCTGCGTCCGAAGTTCGTCGAAACCTTCCTCGACAAGCTGGTGAACTGGGACTTCGCGGAGAGCAACTTCGCCGCCTGAGGCCGTTGATGCCCGCGGCGCCCGGTGCGGCGCCGCTTGAGCGATGTCAAGAGGCCGATCCCCAAGATCGGCCTTTTTGTTTCACTTCGGCGTGTTGAACGGTGCGCCGCTAAGCTTCGCGCCGGCCTGGATGCCGCGCTTGGCAAACCAGCCCTGGTTCATCTCCAGCGCATAGCGCACCGGCTTGGCCGAGCAGTGAGAGTCCAGCGTCTGAGGCTTCATGTCGGCGATGTTCACCACCGTCCCGTCATCGGCCAGGAAGGCGATGGAAAGAGGCAGCAGCGTGTTCTTCATCCAGAAGCACTGCGGCGCCGCCTGCTCGAACACAAACAGCATGCCCTCGTGAGCCGCCATCTCGCGCCTGTACATCAGGCCGGTGGCGCGCTGCTCCGGGGTGAGCGCCACCTCGGCGCGGATGTTGTGCATGCCCGCGTTGAGCGTGACGGTTTCGAGCCGCTGGGGCTGGCTCTGCTGTGCGACGGCGGGCAGGGTGGTGAGTGCCAGGGCCAGCAGCCCCGTCAGGAATGCGTACGTCTTGATCTTGATCATGCCGTGCTCTGGGGTTGACACCTAGATTATCCGTGTCGTCGAGCCTGTGGCCGGCGGCTGCCCGTCGCCGATGAATGCCCCCACCGCCTCCCTGGATACCACTGCCGCACAGCCCGATCTCGCCGTACTGGACGACCCGCAGGAACAGCAGCGCTTCACGCGCTGGCGCGAGGGACGTGACGGGCAGCGCGTCGGCGAGTCGGTGCTGCGCCTCTCGGGCATGTATTGCGCCGCCTGTGCCGACACCATCGAGCAGGCGCTCATGGCCGTGCCGGGCGTGCAGTCCGCGCGCGTGAGCGCCTCGGCCGAGCGCGCGCGCATCGAGTGGGACCCATCGCGCACGCGTGTGGCGGAGATGGTGCAGGCGATCCGCCGCGCCGGCTACGACGCCGTGCCCGACGCCGCCGCGCCGGCACGCGCGCTGCGCCAGGCCGAGCACCGGCAGGCCGTGTGGCGGCTGTTCGTGGCCTGGTTCTGCATGATGCAGGTGATGATGATGGCTTGGCCGATCTACGTGGCTAAGCCGGGCGAGATGGCGCCCGACCTGTGGCAGTTGCTCAACTGGGGCTCCTGGGTTTTGAGCGTGCCCGTGGTGTGGTGGTCGGCCGCGCCGTTCCTCAAGGGCGCCTGGCGCAGCCTGCGCACGCGGCGCATCGGCATGGACGTGCCGGTGGCGCTGGGCGTGATCGTGACCTTCGTCGCCAGCAGCGGCGCGACCTTCGACCCGGGAGGCATCTTCGGCCACGAGGTGTATTTCGACTCGCTCACGATGTTCGTGGCCTTCCTGCTGGCCGGGCGCTATCTGGAGATGCGCGCGCGCCATCGCGTGGCCTCGGCGCTGGAGGAGGCGCTGGCGCGCATGCCGCAGACGGCGCAGCGCGTGCGCGCCGATGGCAGCCTCGAAGCCGTGAGCGTGCATGCGCTGCGTCCGGGCGACGTGGTGCAGGTGGCGCTGGGCGAGAGCTACCCGGCCGACGGCGAACTCATTGAAGGGCAGACGCAGGCCGACGAATCGCTGCTCAGCGGCGAGTCGCGCCCGGTGTCGCGGCAGTGTGGCGACGCGCTGGTGGGCGGTGCGGTTAACGTTGGCGCCCCGGTGCGCATGCGCGTGCAGCGCGTGGGTGCAGACACTCGTTACGAGCGCATCGTGGCGCTGATGCAGCAGGCGCTCACCGAGCGGCCCGCGCTGGCGCGCAGTGCCGACCGCTGGGCGCGGCCCTTCCTGTGGGCGGTGCTGGTGCTGGCCCTCGGCGCGGCGCTGGCGTGGAGCCTGGTGGATCCGTCGCGGGCGGTGTGGGTGGCGGTGTCGGTGCTGATCGTGACTTGTCCCTGTGCGCTGTCGCTGGCCGCGCCCTCGGCGCTGGTGGCCGCCGCTGGCGGGCTGGCGCGCCGCGGCGTGCTGCTGCAGCGGCTGGACGCGCTGGAAGCGCTGGCGCGGGTGCGGCGTCTCTTCATCGACAAGACCGGCACGCTGACCGAGGACAGGCTGGCGCTGCGCGATCTGCAGCGGGGTGCCGGCGTGGCCGATGCCGAGCTGGATGCGCTGCGCGTGGGCGCCGTGGTGCTGGCGCGCTGGTCCAGGCATCCGCTGTCGCGCGCGCTGGTGCAGACCGTGGGCAGCGACGAGGCCGTGCCGGGCGAGGGCGGATGGACTCAGGTGCGCGAGCAACCAGGCCAGGGCCTCAGCGCGCTGGACGCGCAGGGCCGGGAGTGGCGCCTGGGCCGGGCCTCGTGGGTGGCCGACGCGCCCGTGGCCGATGGCGGCGACGCACTGCAGGTGGCCTTCGGACCGCGCGGTCAGGTACTGCTGACCTTCTGTTTTGAAGAGCGGCTGCGCGAGGACGCGGCCGCAGCCATGGCCGCGCTGCGCGCCGCCGGCATCGAGCCCGCGCTGCTGTCGGGCGATGCGCCCGCGCGCGTGCAGCGGGTGGCGCAGCGCCTGGATCTGCCGGTGGCGCAGGCCGGCGCCACGCCCGAGCGCAAGCTCGAGGCGGTGCGCGAAGCGCAGGCACGTGGCGAGGTGGTGGCCATGGTGGGTGACGGTGTCAACGATGCGCCGGTGCTGGCGCAGGCGGACGTTTCGTTTGCGATGGGCGACGGCGCGCTGGTGGCGCGGGTGCACGCCGACGCCATCCTGCCGTCGCAAAAGCTGCAGGCATTGGCCGATGCGCGCAGTATTGCCGCCAGGACCATGGGGGTGGTGCGGCAAAATATCGCCTGGGCCGCGCTCTACAACCTGGCCTGTATTCCGCTGGCGCTGGCCGGCTGGCTCCCACCGTGGGCCGCCGGCTTGGGCATGGCAACGAGCTCACTGCTCGTGGTGGGCAACTCGTTGCGCCTGGCGCGCTGAGGGACGATGGAAATCCTGTACCTGCTCATTCCGATGTCGGCGCTGCTGGTGCTGATGATCATCGGCGTGTTCGGCTGGGCCTTGCACGGCGGGCAATTTGACGATCTCGACCGAGAGGGCGAGCGCATCTTGAATGCGGATGGTGAAGCGTTGACGGGGGTCAAGCTTGAAGAAAGCACGGCCCCGAACAATGCGCACCGGGTGGATTCTCACTAAGAAGGAGGCCAGTGATGGCTCAAGCGGCGCAACCGGGAAGACCGGTATATAGCGACGCCCCCGTGCGATTGTTCGCACTGGCGGCGGTGCTTTGGGGTGTGGTCGGCATGTTTGTGGGCGTGTTCATCGCCGCGCAGCTTGCCTTCCCTGATCTGACGTTCGGCATTCCCTGGCTGAGCTACGGGCGCTTGCGTCCGCTGCACACCAACGCGGTGATCTTCGCCTTCGGCGGCTGCGCGTTGTTTGCCACGTCCTATCACGTGGTGCAGCGTACCTGCCAGACGCGCCTGTTCGCGCCGGGCCTGGCGATGTTCACGTTCATCGCCTGGCAGGTGGTGATCGTGCTGGCCGCGATCTCGCTGCCGCTGGGCTACACCTCCGGCAAGGAATACGCCGAGCTGGAGTGGCCGATCGACATCCTGATCGCCGTTACCTGGGTCTCCTACGCCATCGTGTTCTTCGGCACGGTGGGCATCCGCAAGGTGCGCCACATCTACGTGGCCAACTGGTTCTTCGGCGCCTTCATCATCGCCGTGGCCCTGCTGCATATCGTCAACAGCGCCGCGATCCCGGTGAGCCTGACCAAGTCCTACTCGGCCTACGCCGGTGTGCAGGACGCCATGGTGCAGTGGTGGTACGGCCACAATGCCGTGGGCTTCTTCCTGACCGCGGGCTTCCTGGGGATGATGTACTACTACATCCCCAAGCAGGCCGAGCGCCCGGTGTACTCGTATCGCCTGTCGATCGTGCACTTCTGGGCCCTGATCTTCACGTACATGTGGGCGGGTCCGCACCACCTGCACTACACCGCGCTGCCCGACTGGACGCAAAGCGTGGGCATGATCTTCTCGCTGGTGCTGCTGGCGCCGAGCTGGGGCGGCATGATCAACGGCATCATGACCCTCTCGGGTGCGTGGCACAAGCTGCGTGACGACGCGATCCTGAAGTTCCTGATCGTTGCGCTGTCGTTCTACGGCATGTCGACCTTCGAAGGTCCGATGATGTCGATCAAGACCGTCAACGCGCTGTCGCACTACACCGACTGGACCGTGGGCCACGTGCACTCCGGCGCTCTGGGCTGGGTGGGCATGATCTCGATCGGCTCGCTGTACTTCCTGATCCCGCGCATGTTCGGCCGCAAGACGATGTACAGCACCCGTGCCATCGAGCTGCACTTCTGGGTGGCCACCATCGGCATCGTGCTCTACATCGCCGCGATGTGGATCGCCGGCGTGATGCAGGGCCTGATGTGGCGCGCGGTCAACCCCGACGGCACGCTGGTGTACAGCTTCGTCGAGAGCGTGAAGGCTTCGTATCCCTTCTACATCATCCGCATGCTGGGTGGTCTGCTGTACCTCACGGGCATGGTCATCATGCTGTGGAACACGATCATGACGGTGCGTAGCGGCAAGGTCGTCGAGACGCCGGTGCCCATGGTGACGGCTCACGCCTGACTGGATTGAGGAAAGACCGACATGGCACACGCAAATCCGACTGGTCACGAGAAGATTGAGACCAGCAACTTCCTGATGATCGTGCTGATCCTGGTCACGGTCGCCTTTGGCGGCCTGACCGAGATCGTTCCGCTGTTCTTCCAGCACAGCACGACCAAGCCGGTGGAAAACCTCAAGCCGTACACGGCGCTGCAGCTCGCGGGCCGGGACGTCTACATCCGCGAGGGCTGCTACAACTGCCACTCGCAGATGGTGCGTCCCTTCCGCGCCGAGACGCTGCGCTACGGCCACTACTCCACGGCCGGCGAGTTCGTCTACGACCATCCCTTCCAGTGGGGCTCCAAGCGCACGGGTCCGGACCTGCACCGCGTGGGCGGCAAGTACAGCGACGACTGGCATCGCATCCACCTGATCAACCCGCGTGACGTGGTGCCCGAGTCCAACATGCCGGCCTATCCGTGGCTGGAAAACGCGGCCCTCAACCCGGCTGACGTGGCGCCCAAGATGACGGCGCTGCGCAAGGTGGGCGTGCCTTACACCGACGACGAGATCGCCAAGGCGGCCGACGAGGTCAAGGGCAAGACCGAGCTCGATGCGGTCGTCGCCTACCTCCAGGTGCTGGGCACCGCTCTGAAGTAAACCAGCCCGGAGCCTTAGCGATGGACTTCGACATCAATGTCCTGCGCAGCGCCGTGACGGTGTTCAGCTTCATGCTGTTCCTCGGCATCGCGTGGTGGACGTGGAGCAAGCGTCAGCTTTCCCAACACGAAGCGGCGGCCCAGCTGCCCTTCCTCGAAGAGGACGGCGAGCCCGTCGCTGCGGCAGCGGCCCGCTTCCAAGGGAGTAAGTAATGAGTGATTTCATCAACAGCGGCTGGTCCTGGTACGTGATCGCCATCGTCGTGGGCGGACTTGCGTTCTGCATGTTCGTGCTGATGGTGGCGAGCAAGCACAAGCCCATGGCCAGCGACAACACCACCGGCCACCTCTGGGACGAGGACCTGCGTGAACTGAACAACCCGCTGCCGCGCTGGTGGCTGTGGCTGTTCATCATCACGGTGGTCTTCGCGGCCATCTACCTGGCGCTGTACCCCGGCCTGGGTTCGAGCAAGGGCGCCTTCAACTGGAGCAGCCGCGGCCAGTACGAGGCCGAGCAGGAGAAGGCCCGCGCCGCCATGGCGCCGGTCTACGCCAAGTACGTGGGTATGACGGCCGAGCAACTGGCTCAGGATCCGGCGGCCATGGGCATCGGCGAGCGCCTGTTCGTCAACACCTGCGCCGGTTGCCACGGCTCGGACGCGCGCGGCAGCAAGGGCTTCCCCAACCTGACCGACGATGACTGGCTGTACGGTGGCGACCACGACAAGATCAAGGAAACCATCTCCACGGGTCGCCAAGGCATGATGCCCCCGATGGCCGCGGCCATCGGTGGTGGCGAGAACGTGCGCAACGTCGCCAACTACGTGCTGAGCCTCTCGGGCAGCCCGCACAACGCGGTCTACGCGCAGCTGGGCAAGGAGAAGTTCACCGCGGTGTGCGCCGCCTGCCACGGTGCCGACGGCAAGGGCATGCAGGCCATGGGCGCGCCCAACCTGACCGACAAGATCTGGCTGCACGGCTGGGGTGAGCAGGCGATCATGAACATGATCAACAACGGCAAGACCAACGTCATGCCGGCACACGCCAGCCGCCTGAACCCCGAGCAGATCCATGTGCTCGGCGCCTATGTCTGGAGCCTGTCCCACAAGGGCGGTGCCGCCACGACGGCGCAGAAGTAAGCAAGCGGTACGACCTCCGGAGGCTCATGGCGGCATGAGCTCTCCGCCGAGGTGCTGATGCATCAACACACGCGCGCCAGGCCGGTTTCCGGCTCTGGCGCGCGGCGTTTTTTGGGCCCTGACGGCCTAGGAGCAGGAATCCATGGATCGCAAGACCGATCAAGAGGCGGCCGGCGGCCAGCGTGTGCCCTGGTGGCGCGTGCGCATGATGTGGCTGGTGGTGGGCGGGCCGTTGGCCGTGGTCGTGGCCGCCATCGTGACGGCTGTCATCGCCATCCGCGGCGCGGACGAGGTGGTGGGCTCCGGCGCGGCGCCGCAGTCGCAGCAGCCCGCCGAGGATGCCTCCTCGGGCGATATGCGCCCCGCCCTCGAAGCCCGAAACAAGGCCGCCGCCGAGGCGGCCGCGGCCAAGGCCTCTTCGGGTCAACGCTAGGGCAGGGCGCGCCGCGAACGCGCAAGAATGGTCCGCAGGAGGTGATCGGACATGTCGACAACCCCTCGCGTGCTGACGGTGATGATGGTGGCCTGGCCTTCGTTCCTGATGGCCTCGGTGCTGGAGATGCTGGTGTTCGCACTGGTCGATCCGCACGACCTGCAAGGTGCGGGCGGCATCCCGCTGGAGCTTTCCGCCACCAGCGTGTACTCCCTGGCCTTCTTCCTGTTCTGGGCCGTGATCGCTGCGGCGGGTGCCCTGGAGCACTGGCTCTCGACGCCCCCGGGCGGCACCCGTTCCACGATGCGCGGCGTCCACGGACACTGAATCCGCAAGACGCAAGCGCAAAAAAGCCGATGGCGCCTTCGAGGCGCCATCGGCGTTTCTGAGAACCTGTTCTCGAAAATTCCGGCTCAGCAGGCCGCGCCGTTGACGAGTTTCTGCAGGCCGGCCTGGTCCACGATGCGGATCTGGCGCTGCTTGACCTCCAGAAGACCTTCCTCCTGGAACTTCGAGAAGGTGCGGCTGACCGTTTCCAGCTTGAGGCCCAGGTAGCTGCCGATTTCCTCACGCGTCATGCGCAGGATCAGCGACGAGGCGGAGAAGCCGCGTGCCTGCAGGCGCTGCGTGAGGTTGAGCAGGAAGGCTGCCAGCCGCTCTTCGGCACGCATGCTGCCCAGCAGCAGCATCACGCCATGATCGCGAACGATTTCACGGCTCATGATCTTGTGCAGCTGGCGCTGCAGGTCGGAGAACTCGCGCGAGAGCTCTTCGAGCTGGCCGTAGGGGATCACACAAACCTGCGAGTCCTCCAGTGCCACGGCATCCACCGTGTGTCGCTCGCTGCCGATGCCGTCGAGCCCCAGCAGTTCGCCGGCCATCTGGAAGCCCGTGACCTGGTCGCGCCCGTCCTCGGCCGAGACGCAGGTCTTGAAGAAACCCGTGCGCACCGCGTACAGCGACTGGAAGGCGTCGCCGGCGCGGAAAAGGGTGTCGCCGCGCACCACCGAACGCCGCGTCGCCACCATGGTGTCCAGGTGCTCCAGGTCGCTGCGCGACAGGCCCACCGGCAGGCACAGCTCACGCAGGTTGCAGCTTGAGCAGGCAACCTTGAAAGGCTCGGTGCGGATGGGCGGCAGTGTGCTGTTCATGGTGCTTCGCGTCGTTGAGGCGGCACAGCCCGGCGATTGGGCGCAGGAGTCTTCGGAGTGATCGTCGGTCTTCAACATGATATGCCTCAATAACAAGCACCATTCTTGGCTTCGGTGCGGCTTGCCGGCTTGAGGCACATCAAGCTCTGATGTGCCGAGTTTGGCAAAGTCTCTCCATGCTAAGCGATACCTCCACCACCGGGCCCATCCTGACTGAAAGCCTGCTGCGGCGCCTGGACGTGCCGGGGCCCCGCTATACCTCTTATCCGACCGCCGATCGCTTCGTGGAAGCCTTCGGCCCGATCGAATACCGCCAGGCTCTGGAGCAGCGCGCCCAGGGTGCCACGGTGGGCGGCACGCCGCCCTTGTCGATCTACGTGCACATCCCGTTCTGCGAATCGGTCTGCTATTACTGCGCGTGCAACAAGGTCATCACCAAGCACCATGAGCGCGCCGAGGAATACCTGCGGGCGCTGGAAGCCGAGATCGGACTGCACGTGGCCGTACTGGGCAAGGGCAAGGCGGTGTCGCAGCTGCACTTCGGTGGCGGCTCGCCGACCTTCCTGTCGGACGCCGAGATCGAGCGGCTGATGACCGCGCTGCGCGATGCCTTCCGCATCGCACCGGGGGCCGAGCTTTCCATCGAGGTGGATCCGCGCACCGTCACCGCGCAACGCCTGGAGCACCTGGCACGCCTGGGTTTCAACCGCCTGAGCTTCGGCGTGCAGGACTTCGATACCGAAGTGCAGAAGGCCGTGCACCGCGTGCAGTCTTACGAGAGCGTGCGCGACCTCGTGGCCAGCGCCCGGAGCCTGGGCTTCGAGTCGCTCAACGTCGATCTGATCTACGGGCTGCCCAAGCAGACGCCCGTCTCCTTTGCCCGCACGGTGGAGTTGGTGGGCGAGCTGCGGCCGGACCGCATCGCGCTCTATGCCTACGCGCACCTGCCGGCGCGCTTCAAGCCGCAGCGCCGCATCGATCCGGCCGAGCTGCCGCCGCCCGGCGACCGGGTCCAGATGCTGGGCAGCGCCATCCAGGGCTTCCTGGGCTTCGGCTACACCTACATCGGTATGGACCACTTCGCCCTGCCGGGCGACAGCCTGGCCGCGGCCAAGCGCCAGGGGCGGCTGCACCGCAACTTCCAGGGCTACAGCACGCAGCCCGACTGCGACCTTATCGGCTTGGGCGTGTCGGCCATCGGCCGCATGGGCGCCACCTACAGCCAGAACGCCAAAACCCTGCCGGAGTACTACGACGCCGTGAACCAGGGCCAGTTTCCCGTGGTGCGCGGCCTGGCGCTCACGCGCGACGACCTGGTGCGCCGCGCCGTGATCATGGCCCTCATGTGCCAGGGCCGGGTGGAATTCGAGTCCATCGAGCTGGCGCACCTGGTGAGCATGCGCAAGTACTTCGCCACCGAGCTCGAAGCGTTGCAGCCGCTGGTGGACATGGGCTTGGTGGAGATCGAGCCCGAGGCGATCCAGGTCACGCCGCGGGGCTGGTACTTCGTGCGCGGGGTCGCCATGGTGTTCGACCGGCATTTGCGCGCCGATCAAACGCGCGAGCGCTTTTCGCGGATCATTTGAGGCTTCGCCCGCATTCCCCCTCGCAGTAACTCCCTCGTCTTCCGGTCATGGATGCCGCCCTCGTCTTGAGCGCCCTGCTGATGGGCCTGGCCGGATCGCCCCACTGTGTGGCCATGTGCGGCGCGGCGTGTACTGCGCTGGCCGGACGCTGCGGGGCAGGGCGGCCGCAGCAGGCGCTGCTGGGCTTTCACCTCGGCCGGCTGCTGGGCTATTCGGCCGCCGGCGCGATCGCGGCGGGCAGTGTGTCGCTGCTGGCGCAGTTCTCGCAGTTGACGCCGGCCCTGCGACCCCTGTGGACGCTGGTGCACGTCGCGGCGCTGGGGCTGGGCGTATGGTTATTGGTGAAGGGCAAGCAGCCCGAATGGATCGAGAACCTCGGTCGCGGTACGCGGCTCGCGCCGGCGGCGGCCTCCGCGGCGGGTGCAGGCGGATGGCAGCCGATGCTCGGTCCGCTCAAGGCCGGGCTGGCCGGTACGGCCTGGGTGGCCTGGCCTTGCGGGCTGCTGCAGTCGGCGCTGGTGGTGGCGGCGCTGGGCCATCAGGCGGCTTCCGGTGCGCTGATCATGGCCGGCTTCGCACTGGGTTCCTCGCTGGGCCTGTGGCTGGGCCCGGCGCTGTGGTGGCGGCTGGGCGCGCCGGGTTCGCGCTGGCTGGCCTCGGGCGGCTGGGCCGTGCGCCTGGCGGGCCTGGGCCTCGCGGGCGCATCGGCCTGGGCGCTGGGCCATGGGCTGTGGCAGCGCATCGCCGACTGGTGCGCGAGCTGAAGGCAGCACCGGGTCTTCCCCAGGGGCAGGGAACGAACGCTGTCAACTTCGCGTCAACCTCGACTGCAATGCTGTTTCGGTTTCGTCCAAGGAGTCTCAAGTCTTATGTAAGACATAGGACTCAGGACCGCGTCGAATAGAATCGCGGTCTCATTCCACAACCCCACGCCGGAGCGAGTTTTCATGTACCAGCACATCAAGGTGCCCGAGGGCGGGCAGAAGATCACCGTCAACGCGGACTTCTCGCTCAACGTCCCCAGCAACCCGATCATTCCTTACATCGAAGGTGACGGCACCGGTTTCGACATCACGCCGGTGATGCTGAAGGTGGTGGACGCTGCAGTGCAGAAGGCTTATGGCGGCGAGCGCAAGATCCACTGGATGGAGGTCTACGCCGGTGAGAAGTCAACGAAGGTCTATGGCCCTGACGTGTGGCTGCCGACCGAGACGCTCGACGTGCTGCGCGAGTACGTGGTGTCGATCAAGGGCCCGCTGACCACGCCCGTGGGTGGCGGTATCCGCTCGCTGAACGTGGCGCTGCGCCAGGAGCTCGACCTCTACGTCTGCCTGCGCCCGGTGCAGTACTTCAAGGGCGTGCCCAGCCCGCTGAAGGAGCCTGAGAAGACCAACATGGTCATCTTCCGCGAGAACTCGGAAGACATTTACGCCGGCATCGAATACGAGGCCAAGAGCGAGAAGGCCCAGAAGCTCATCAAATTCCTGATCGACGAGATGGGCGTCAAGAAGATCCGTTTCCCCGAGACCTCGGGTATCGGCATCAAGCCCGTGTCGATCGAAGGCACCGAGCGGCTGGTGCGCAAGGCGATCCAGTACGCCATCGACAACGACAAGCCCAGCGTGACCATCGTCCACAAGGGCAACATCATGAAGTTCACGGAAGGCGGCTTCCGTGACTGGGCCTATGCGCTGGCCAAGCGCGAGTTCGGCGCCGTGGAGATCGACGGCGGCCCGTGGTGCAAGTTCAAGAACCCGAAGACGGGCAGGGACATCATCATCAAGGACTCGATCGCCGACGCCTTCCTGCAGCAGATCCTGCTGCGCCCGGCCGAGTACTCCGTGATCGCCACGCTCAACCTTAACGGCGACTACATCTCCGACGCCCTGGCCGCGCAGGTCGGCGGCATCGGCATCGCCCCGGGTGCGAACCTGTCCGACTCGGTGGCCTGCTTTGAAGCCACGCACGGCACGGCGCCGAAGTACGCCGGCAAGGACTACGTGAACCCCGGTTCCGAGATCCTGTCGGCCGAGATGATGCTGCGCCACATGGGCTGGACCGAGGCGGCTGACCTGATCATCAGCTCCATGGAGAAGTCGATCCAGTCCAAGAAGGTGACTTACGACTTCGCCCGCCTGATGGAAGGCGCGACGCAGGTCTCCTGCTCGGGCTTCGGCCAAGTGATGATCGACAACATGTGAAGTCCGCGCCCGGCGCCGTTGGGCGCCGGGCCGGTCGTCCAGTTGCAGCAGGCTTATGCAATGAGCCTGTGCGGTCCGCAAGGAACCGTCAGACAAAAAAAGTGATGAAATCGCTTGCCAGGTCTGAAATCCTTGCTAGAATCTCAGCTTCTGTTCCCCGATAGCTCAGTCGGTAGAGCGACGGACTGTTAATCCGCAGGTCCCTGGTTCGAGCCCAGGTCGGGGAGCCAAACAGAAAACCCAGTAGTGCCGAAGAAGCGCCGCAAGCACTTGGTGCAAGTGGTGATTCAAATCCCCGATAGCTCAGTCGGTAGAGCGACGGACTGTTAATCCGCAGGTCCCTGGTTCGAGCCCAGGTCGGGGAGCCAAATACTGAAAAATGCCCGCAGCCGCGGGCATTTTTCTTGGAAATCCCGGTTGCGGCCAGTTTGGCCGCCACGGGTCCGCGGCAATACGCGCTTGGCCAGCAGGGCGTCCGGAGGACGCCGCCGACGCGGTTACACTAGCGGTTTCGGTCCGACGGGGGTGCTTAGCTCAGTTGGTAGAGCGGCGCCCTTACAAGGCGTAGGTCGGGGGTTCGAACCCCTCAGCACCCACCACCCCGCGGCGGCTCAAGGGCCGGCTCAGCAGATGGCTTCAAAGGCGAACCGAGGTTCGCCTTTGTTGCATCCGGGCCAGGCTTTTTTCCGTGTCCCAGCCTCAGGACCCTGGTCGAGGAACCCATGTTCGATTTCGTTCGCACCCACACCCGGCTGCTGCAGTTCCTGCTGGTGCTGCTGATCTTTCCTTCCTTCGTGTTCTTCGGTGTGCAGGGCTACAGCAGCTTCACCGAGGGCGGCAACGCCACGGTGGCGGAAGTCGATGGCCATGCCATCAAGCAGCAGCAGTGGGACATGGCGCACCAGCAGCAGGCCGAGCAGCTGCGCCGCCAGATGCCCAACGTGGACCCCAAGCTGCTGGATTCGCCGCAGTTCAAGCGCGAGACGCTGGACCAGCTCGTGCGCGAGCGCGTGCTGATGTCCGCGGCCGAGAAGCAGCACCTGGCGATCAATGACGACCGGCTGCAGCGTCTCTTCGTCAACGACCCGCAGTACGCCTTCCTGCGCAAGCCCGATGGGAGCATCAACAACGAGATGCTGGCCGCGCAGGGCATGAGCTCCGCGGAGTTCGCCGAGCGCCTGCGCCGAGACCTGACGCTGCGCCAGGTGATGGAAGGCGTCACGCAATCGACGCCGGACACGCCCGCGGCGCGCCAGCTCTCCTTCAACGCGCTGCTGCAGCAACGTCAGGTGCAGCTGCAACGATTCAGCGCCGCCGACTACACCGCGCGCGTGAACCCCGGCGACGCCGAGCTCAAGGCCTATTACGACGGCCACCAGGCGCAGTTCAAGGCGCCCGAACAGGCCGTGATCGAGTACGTGGTGCTGGGCGTGGACGCGCTGCAGCAGGACGTGAGCGTGAGCGAGGAAGAGCTGCGCAAGTACTACGACGAGAACGCCGCGCGCTACACCAGCGCCGAGCAGCGCCGCGCCAGCCACATCCTCATCGCCTCCGACAAGGACCAGCCTGCCGCCGAGCGCACCAAGGCCAAGGCCAAGGCCGAGGCGCTGCTGGCCGAGCTGCGCAAGAACCCGGCGAGCTTTGCCGAGGTGGCGAAGAAGGAGTCGCAGGACCCGGGCTCCGCGCAGCGCGGCGGCGATCTCGACTTCTTCGCCCGCGGCGCCATGGTCAAGCCCTTCGAGGACGCGGCCTTCGCCATGAAGCCCGGCGAGATCAGCAACGTGGTCGAGAGCGATTTTGGTTACCACATCATCCGGCTCGACGCCGTGCGCGGCGGCGAGAAGAGGCCGTATGAAGCGGTGCGTGCGGAGATCGAGGCCGAGGTGAAGAAGCAGCTGGCGCAGCGCCGCTACACCGAGGCCGCCGAGCAGTTCACCAACACGGTGTACGAGCAATCGGACTCGTTGCAGCCCGTCATCGACAAGCTCAAGCTCAAGAAGCAGACCGCCACCGTGCAGCGCACGCCCGCGCCCGGCGCCAGCGGCGCGCTGGCCTCGCCCAAGCTGCTGGAGGCCGTGTTCTCCAACGACGTGCTGCGCAACAAGCGCAATACCGAGGCCGTGGAGGTCGGCGCGAACCAGCTGGTCTCCGCGCGCGTGGTGGAGTACCGGCCCGAGCGCGTGCGTCCGTTCGAGGAGGTGCAGCTGCAGGTGCGCGAGCGCGTGGTGAACGAGCAGGCGCTGGCGCTGGCGCGCAAGGACGGCCAGGCGCGCCTGGCGCAGCTGCAGCAGGGCAGCGATGCCGCTGCGGCTTCGCTGCCGGCGGCCGTGACGGTGTCGCGTGCCGAGCGCGGCGATCTCGCGCCCGCGGCGCTGGATGCTGTGCTGCGCGCCGATGCCTCCAAGCTGCCGACGCTGGTGGGCGTGGACGTGCCGCAGGGCTACGTGATCGCGCGGCTGCTCAAGGTCGAGGCGCCCAAGGCCGACTCGCCGCAACTCGTGGCGCTGCAGGGCCAGTACGCGCAGGCCTGGGCCGCGGCCGAAGGCCGTGCCTATTACGAGGCGTTGAAGAAGCGCTTCGACGTGAAGATCAAGGTCCCGGCGGTGGCCACGGTGTCGGCCGAGGACACGGCGTCGAAATAATTCGCGCAAAGGCCTTGCAAAGCTTGGAAAGTTCGTACTACAATCTATTTCTTCAACGACGGTGGCTGTAGCTCAGTTGGTAGAGTCCCAGATTGTGATTCTGGTCGTCGTGGGTTCGAGTCCCATCAGCCACCCCACCGAATACCGGCAGTGATGCCGCAAACAAAGCCTCCCTCGCGGAGGCTTTGTTGTTTTTGCCCTCGGGCATGCCCTGATCGCGGCTGTCTGGTCTGTGAAATAAAAAGTCACAAATACGGACCTGCAGAGGAGGGGAACCCAAGATGGACGTCCTGCTGGCGCATCAGCGGGCGGTCGAGGACGACTCGAAGTACATCCGCAGTTCCTTTCACGGCCTCGATCCCCACCTGCGTTCCGTTCTCGAAGCCACGCTCGCCTGCCAGCCACCGGACGGCTCATCCGCCGGCCCGCGCGCGCTGATCGTCTGCCCGACACGAGCGTCGATCGATGAGCGGCTCGAAGCGCTGGACCGCTGCGCACGCAACCGGTTCGACCCCGCGGGCAGCGCCTTTCCCATCAGCTTCTCTGCCTGCGCAAGCCAGGAGCCGCAAGCCACACACGACCGCCTGGGCCAGCATGCACCGGTGCTGCTGCTGACCGATGCCGCATCGCTGGACCGGTGGCTCATGGGCTGGAGCGGCCCCGAACTGCGCGACAGCCTGCGCGTCGTGGCGTTCGAGGCCAAGGGTCAAGGCCGGGTGCAGGCCGTGGAGCTGGCACTGCTCATCAGCCGGCTCCAGGTGCAGTGCGAGCACGCCCTGGTCCGCATCGGCAACGTCCCCTCGGCGGCGCCGGTTCCGCCGGAACTGTTGCAGGCGCACCTGTACGCGCTGGCGGTCGCGGAAATGGACTTGCCCGAGTGGTCGCGTCGTGAGCACGGCCGGCCCGCGCTCAGCGCCTTCGTGAACGAGGCACCCGCCTCGCTGCCGCTGCGCGCCGCCTTGCGTGCCGCGCTGCAACCCAGGCCCCGGGTGCGGGCACGCCTCCAGGCCGCCTTCGTCCACACCCTCCGCGAGCTGCAGTCCCCACTGCACGCCTATACCGATGCGCGCACCGAGGCCTGGATCGAGCACGCGCTCGACACCCTGCCAGGCCGTCTCGACCAGGCGTTGGGCCGCTGGCGTGTTCTCTACCGTGCCGCCCGTGCCACGCTGGAGTGGGCAACGTACAAGATTCAAAGTGATCTACTACCCTCACGCAGTGGGGCCTACCGTTGCCAGCAACGCCGACAGGAAGAGGGAGCACATCAGCTTCAGCTGCTGCGCAACGCATGCGACGCCGCCGGGGCATGGCCGGAATTCCATCCCGCACGCTTCCTCGCCGCCGAAGGCCTGTTGCCCGGCCACGGCGAGGCACGGCATCCGTTGCGCGTGTTCCTGTCCGCGGCACGGGGACCTGGCGAGTTCATTTCCCGCCCGCACCCCGACGCACTGCGCGAGTTGGGGCCGCGGGCGCTTCTTCATCACGGGGGGCGACGCTATCGGGTCACCGGAACCGTGCCGCGAGACGCTGCCGCCGCGCTCACCGAGGCCAAGCTGTGCCGCTCGTCCGGCTGTCTGCTGCTGGGCGATCAGCGCCGGCGCGAGCTCTGTCCCGTCTCCGGTGCAAACCTTTCGGATCCCGGCGCCAGCGAGTACCTGCACGACCTGCTGGAGGCGCCTGATGCCTACGCCGAGGAAGTGGAGGGACACGCCCCGGCGGACGAGCCCGGCACGGCTGGCTTCGATGTCGACACCTGCTTCAGCATCGATGAAGGCAGCAGGGACTTGGTGCAGGAGGCTTGGTTGAGGAGCGGCAGCGAGACGCTGCTGGCGCTGAAGTTCATCCCTGGCGCGCGCCTGGTGCGCCTCAACCGCAGGTGGCATGGCTGCGAGGACGAAGGTTTCATGCTCGACCTGCACAGTGGAGCCTGGTGCGGGTTGCAGCCTCAGGCGTCGCTCACGGGCCCGCGGCGCCGCGTCAGGCTCTGGACCTCGTACCGCACCGATGCGCTCCTGCTCCAACCCACGGCTCTCCTTGGCTTGAAGCGTGGGCACGTCGCCGCGTTCCAGCATGCGCTGCTGCATGGCGTCGCGCGGTGCCTGCAACTCGATCCGGGCGAGCTGGGCATGGTGTGCTTGGGGCAGGGTGAGGTCCCCAGCATCCTGCTGCACGAGGTGGACGGAGGCGGTGCGGCGCTGCTGTCGCGCCTGATGGACGAAGAATTCCTGCGGGCCGTGATGAGCGAGGCACGGGCACCGTGCCGCGTTGACAAGGCGGACTGCGCGGCATCGGGCCGTCCCGCTGGTGGCGCGGGCGACGGCGGATGGGAACTCAACGACGTACTGGACCGGCTGGGCCACTGCGCGCTGGATTTGAAGGCTCCTACCGCGGAAGAAGGCTACGAGGCCCGCTACCTGCGGCTGCTGCAGCAGCTCGACCCGGCGTCCGCCGCCAGCCGCCGCTTTCTCGACCACCTCCACGGCTGCCGCCTGCGCCTGCCCGACGCGGTACGACGGCGCGTGCCGGGCCTGTACCTGCAGCCGGATTTCCACTTCGAGCCCCGCACGTGGGTCTTCTGC
Source organism: uncultured Azohydromonas sp. (assembly GCF_937926365.1). Classification (GTDB taxonomy): domain Bacteria; phylum Pseudomonadota; class Gammaproteobacteria; order Burkholderiales; family Burkholderiaceae_C; genus Azohydromonas. Next base: position 17,973 of record NZ_CALAOH010000123.1, read on the forward strand.
GACGGCGCGTCGCCTGGAGACCTGGCCGCGCAGGAAGAAGCCTGGGCCCAGCATGAAACCCTGCTGGCGCGCGGCGATGAAGTGTGGGTTTGGCATGCCGCGGAGGACCTGGCCGCGAAGGTGGCACAGCGACCGGACCTCTTCAGCCCTCAGCGGTGAGTGCCGTGACGTACCCGCCCGGCAGGCTCGTGGCCCTGCGCGGGCGCGACTGGGTCGTACAGCCTTGCGCCGACCCCGAATTGCTGTTGCTCAAGCCCCTGGGCGGCTCCGAGGACGAGATCACCGGCCTGTACCTGCCGCTGGGCGGCGAGCGGCCGCGGGACGCGCGCTTCGAGCCGCCCACGGCCGAGGACCTGGGCGACTTCGCCACCGCGCGGCTGCTGCACGATGCCGCGCGGCTGGCGCTGCGCAACGGCGCCGGCCCGTTCCGCAGCCTCGCGAAACTGTCGTTCCGCCCGCGCTCGTACCAGATGGTGCCGTTGGTCATGGCACTGCGGCAGGACACGGTGCGGCTGCTCATCGCCGATGACGTGGGCGTGGGCAAGACGGTGGAGTCGCTGCTGGTGGTGCGCGAGCTGCTGGAGCGCCGGCGCATCCAGCGCTTCGCGGTGCTGTGCCTGCCGCACCTGTGCGAACAGTGGCAGGCCGAGATCCGGGCCAAGCTCGACATCGAGGCCGTGGTGATCCGCAGCAGCACGCAGGCGCGGCTGGACCGCCAGATTCACGGTGACGCCAGCGTCTACGACCACTATCCGTTCCAGGTCATCAGCATCGACTTCATCAAGTCCGATGCGCGCCGCGACGTGTTCATCGAGCAGTGCCCGGCGTTGATTGTCGTGGACGAGGCCCACGCCTGCGCGCGCCCCTCCGGCGCCGCCGCGGCGCAGCAGCAGCGCTACCACCTGGTCAGCCGCATCGCCGCCAAGTCGCGGCACCTGCTGCTGCTCACGGCCACGCCGCACAGCGGCAAGGCCGAGGAGTTCCAGTCGCTGCTGGGCCTGCTCAAGCCCGGTTTCGAGATGGTGGACCTGCCCACCGCCACCCAGGCGCAGCGGCGCGAGCTGGCCCGCCATTTCGTGCAGCGCAAGCGCGCCGATGTGGAGAAGTGGCTCGGCGAGGACACGCCTTTTCCCCAGCGCGATGCCTTCGAACTCAGCTATGAGCTCTCGCCGGAGTACCTGAAGCTGTTCCAGGCGCTGCTTCACTTCTCGCGCCACCTCATCGCGCCGGCTCCGGGCCAGAGGCAGAAGAAAGCGCATGACTGGGCCGCGCTCGGCCTGCTGCGCGGCGTCATGTCGAGCCCGGCGGCCGGCGTCGAGATGCTGCACACGCGGCTGGCGGGGCTCGGCCGGCTCGCAGCCGAGGAGCAGGGCGACCCCGCGGCGGCCGTGGACGTGGCCGAGGACGACCTGTTCTTCAACCCCGTGGCGGATACCGAGTTCGGCCCCGAGGGCGACCACGCGCCGGTGCGGGTGGTGGAGCGCAGCCACTGGTCCGAGCCCCAGCGCCGCCAGTTGCGCGAGTTCGCCTCGGCGCTGCAAGCCCTGGCCGGCCCGGCGCAGGACCGGAAACTCCTCGCCATGGCGCGCCAGCTCACGGCCTGGCTCCAGGAAGCGCCGCCCCAGTGCCCGGTGGTGTTCTGCCGCTACGTCGAGACGGCCAAGTACGTGGGCGAGTACCTGGCGCCGCTGCTGCGCAAGGAGCTCGGCCGGCTGGACTTGCAGGTGATCACCAGCGAGCTGCCCGACGAGCTGCGCCGCCAGCGCATCGAGGCCATGGGCGGCACCAGGCTGCGCGTGCTGGTGGCCACCGACTGCCTCAGCGAAGGCATCAACCTGCAGGAGCACTTCACCGCGGTGCTGCACTACGACCTGCCGTGGAACCCCAACCGGCTGGAGCAGCGCGAGGGCCGCGTGGACCGCTTCGGCCAGACCGCGCCCGTGGTGAAGGCCTGCCTGCTCTACGGCGCCGACAACCCCATCGACGGCGTCGTGCTGGACGTGCTGCTGCGCAAGGTCAAGGAGATCAAGCGCGCCACGGGCATCAACGTGCCGTTTCCCGAGGACTCGCGGTGCGTCATCGACACCATCGCCCAGGCGCTGTTGCTGGACCCCGGGCGCGGCATCAGCACCCGGCAGGGCGCGCAGGGGCTGCTGTTCGATTTCGGCGACTTCGAGGAAGCCGCCACCGCCAGGGACAGCGTCACGCGCAGCCTCGACGACGCCGCGCAGCGCGAAACGGCCTCGCGCGGCCTCTTTGCCCAGCACGCCCTCAAGGCCCAGGACATCGAGGCCGACCTGCGCGAGGCGGACGAGGCCATCGGCGACCCGCACGCCGTCGAGCACTTCGTCACCCGCGCGCTGCCGGACCTCTTCGGCGTGCAGGTCATCCCACAGGGGCCGGGCTGGCGCATCGTCACCGACAACCTGGCGCCCGCGCTGCGCGAGGCACTGCCCGGCGCGGCCACCGCCCGGGCCGTGGCGGTGAGCTTCCAGTCGCCCACGCCCGCGGGCTTCAGCTATCTGGGCCGCAACCACGCCTTCGTCGAGCAGTTGTGCCAGGTGGTGATGGCCAACACCCTCCACCGCCAGGGTCCGCGCGCCGCGCGCGCGGCCGTGATCCGCACCCACGCCGTGGCGACCAAGACCACGCTGCTGCTGTTCCGCTGCCGCAACCTCATCGAGCAGTCGCGCGGGCAGCACCAGATCGTGGCCGAGGAGATGCTGCTGTGGGGCTGGCGCGGCCCGGCGTCGCGGCGCGAGTTGCTGGACCACGCCGCGGCCAAGGCGCTGCTGGCGCAGGCCCGCGCCGCGTCCGATCTCTCGCCCCAGGCCCGTGCCGCCTTCCTCGCCAACGAGCTGAAGAACCTGGAGCGGCTGGACGCCGCCTTCGTCGAGCTGGCCGAGGGCCAGGCGCGGCGGCTGGCCGAGGCGCACGAGCGCTTCAGCGCGCTGATGGACCAGCAGCGCTTCCAGGTCGTCCGCCCCGTGCTGCCCATGGACCTGCTGGGCGTCTACGTGCTGCTGCCGGAGGCGCCGCCATGATGTTTCCCGCCCTTCGCATCGAAGGGGCGATCCTCTCGCCCGACATCCTGGACCGGCTGGAGGACCACGCCGGCCAGCGTCCGGCCGACTTCGGCTTGGAAGGCAGCGCCCGGGTCAAGGACGAGATCGCACGTGCCTGGGCCGACGCGCAGGAGCTCTGGCGCCTGTTCCGGCGCAAGCTCGCCTCGCTGCCGCCGGACCACCCCGCCACCAGCGAGACGCGCCAGCAGTGGGTGCTGCCGCTGCTGGGGCTGCTGGCCTACCAGCTCGAATTCCAGGCCCGGCACACCGAGCTCAACGGCAAGCTCTATCCGCTGTCGCACCGCGTGGTGAACCGCGGCGGCACCGTGGTGCAGGTGCTGGGCTGGCGCGACCCGGCCGGGCTGGACCGCAAGGCCGAGCCGCGCGCCGGCGCGCCGCGCATGTCGGCGCATGCCATGGTCCAGGAATACCTGAACCTGGCCGACGAGCTCTATGGCCTGGTGACCAACGGCCGCGTGCTGCGCCTGCTGCGCGACAGCTCGCGGCTGATCAAGCTGAGCTATCTGGAGTTCGACCTCGAACGCATCTTCGGCGACGGCCTGTTCGCGGACTTCGCGCTGCTGTACCGGCTGCTGCACGCCAGCCGCCTGCCGGCGCGGCGCGAGGAGGCGGCGCAGTGCTGGCTGGAGCGCTACCACCTGGATTCGCTGGACGCGGGCTCACGCATCCGCGCCGGCCTGTCCCAGGCGGTGGAGCAGGCCTTGAAAGGCCTGGCCAACGGTTTCATCCAGCACCCGGCCAACGCCGCGCTTCGCGAGCGGCTGCGCGGCGGTGCGCTGGGCGCCGATGCCCTCTACCAGCAGTTGCTGCGGCTGATCTACCGGCTGCTGTTCCTGATGGTGATCGAGGAGCGCGGCCTGGTCTTCCCTCCCGGCGTGGAGGCGCAGCGGCGCGAGATCTACGAGCGCTACTACAGCCTGCAGCGCCTGCGCCGCCTGAGCGAGAAGCGTCACCTGGCCGACCGCCGCCATGCGGACCTGTGGCCGTCGCTGCTGTCCACCTTCGAGCTCTTCGAGGCCGGCGGGCCGGGTGCCAAGCTGGGGCTGGCGCCGCTGGCCGGCGAGCTGTTCGGCCGTGGCGCCATCGCCAACCTGGCCGGCTGCGCGCTGGGCAACGACGCGCTGTTGGGGGCCCTGCGCGCGCTGAACCTGTACGCGCACCCGGACAGCGGACAGCTCATCCGCGTCAACTACGGCGCGCTCAACGTGGAGGAGTTCGGCGCCGTCTACGAGGGCTTGCTGGAATACGAGCCGGCGATCCTGTGGGAGGGCGAGCAGGCCGCCTTCGATTTCAGGCGCGGCGACGAGCGCGCCAACACCGGTTCGCACTACACGCCGGACGAGTTGGTCCAGCCGCTGTTGAAACACTCGCTGGACCACCTGATCGCCGAACGGCTGAAGGCGCCGGACCCGGTTGCCGCGCTGCTGGACCTGCGCGTGGCCGACGTGGCCTGCGGCTCAGGGCACATCCTGCTGGCGGCGGCGCGGCGCATCGCCACGGAGTTGGCGATCCATGAAACGAGGGAGGACCAGCCCTCGCCCTCGGCCTTCCGTGCCGCGCTGCGCCGGGTGATCTGCAACTGCATCTATGGCGTGGACCTGAATCCGCTGGCGGTGGAGCTGTGCAAGGTGGCGCTGTGGCTGGAGGCGCACGTGCCGGGCGAGCCGCTGAGCTTCCTGGACCACCACGTCAAGTGCGGCAATGCGATCGTGGGCAGCGGGCGGCGGGAGGACATCGGCCGGCGCGGGGTGCCGGACGAGGCTTTCAAAACCCTGCCGGGTGACGACAAGGAAACGGCTGCAGCACTGCGAAAACGCAACAAGGCCGAACGGGCGGGGCAGGGCTCCTTGGGCTTCGACCCCGAGGGCGAGCGCCGCATGGTGGCCGAGCTGGAGGGCTGGCGGGCGCTGGACGCCATGCCAGACCACACGCCGGAACAGGTGGAGGCCAAGAGAATGCGCTTCATCGAGCTGTCGCACTCGCCGCAAGCGCAGCTGATGAAGCAGCTGGCCTCGCTGCCGATCGCGCAGTTCTACGTGCCCAAGCGCGCGGGCCGGCTCGACCTGCATGTCACCGAGGAGGCTTTCCGCCACTACTGGCAGGGCTCGCGCCGGCCGGAAGGCGTGGCGGTGGAGGAGGCGCTGGCCGTGGCCGAGAGGAAACGCTTCTTCCACTGGTTCTTGGAATTCCCGGAGGTGATGGCGCGGGGCGGGTTCGATTGCGTGGTGGGGAATCCACCGTATTTGGGTGGGCAGGATTTGAGCGGCACGTATGGGTACCCGTTCTGCAATTACGTCAAATGGGAATATGTGCCGGCCGGGTTGAGCGACTTGGTGGTGTATTTCGTCCGACGCATCTTTGGCTTGTTGCGCCAGGATGGGTTCATGGCGCTGCTGGCCACGAACTCCATCAAGGATGGTGACGTGCGCAAGGATGGGCTGGAGCAAGTCATTCGCCTTGGTGGATGCATCAATTTGGCGGTGCGAGGCGTTAAATGGCCTGGGCGTGCAAATATGGTTGTTTCAATGCTTGCGGTCTGCAATGGCGAGGCCGTTGTTCCAAGAGTGCTCGATGGACAACCTGTTTGTCAAATTAATGCTTTTCTTGAAGAAGGTGAAAAAGAAGAGCAGCCCTCGAACTTGCTTTTCAATGCAGAACAATTATTTCAGGGTAGCATTTTCTTGGGCGATGGGTTTGTGCTTGGCGACAAAGAGGTGCAGGCGTTTGTTGATGCAGACAAGAGAAATGTTGACGTCATCTTTCCATTGCTGAACGGTCAGGAGCTCAACAACGAACCTCTGCAACAATCGGAGCGAAAGATAATTAATTTTTTCGATTGGTCGGCTGAGGCCGCAGCCCGGTACAAGGAACCGTTTCAGCGCATTGAGCAGCTTGTACGTCCAATGCGTGCCAAGAATAATCGGGTGGCGTATCGTGAAAAATGGTGGCTTTACGGTGAACCACGGCCCAAGTTGATGTCGAAGCTATCAGGGCTTGACAACTGTTTTCTCGTGGCTGCCAACACGAAATATTTGAATTTTTCCAGAGTGCAAACGGGTGTAGTTTTCACGCATACAATTTTTGTGCTCACCACCGACCGCTGGGACCTCTACGCCGTCGTCCAGTCCACCCTGCATGAAATCTGGGCCCGCAAATACAGCGGCACCCTGAAGCAGGATCTGCGCTACTCGCCTTCCAAGTGCTTTGAAACCTTTCCCTTTCCTTCGAAGCTCTGGGACGCTTCAAGCGCCGAGCTGGCCGCCATCGGCGAGCGTTACCACGAACACCGCCGCCGCCTGATGCGCGAGCTGTGGCTGGGCCTGACGGATGTTTATAACCTGTTCCATGCCAAGGCCCTGACGCCGGCGCTGGTCGAGAAAATCAGCAGGAAACCGGCGGACATTGCGCAAGCCGGTTATGAAAACCTGCTGGAGCTGCGCCGCCTGCACCTTGCCCTGGACGCCGCCGTGCGCGACGCCTACGGCTGGCAGGACCTGGATTTGAGCCACGATTTCGTCGAGGTGGAAACGCTGCCGGAAAACGACCGCGTGCGCTTCACCATCAGCCCCGCGGCGCGGCGGGAATTGCTGCGGCGGCTTCTGGTGCTGAACCACGAGCGGGCGGAAGCCGAGAAACGTTCCCCAGCACCTAAAACCAAACCAGGCCACAAGAAATCGAGAGAAGGCCAGGCGGACTGCCAGAGCACAACGCTCTTTGGGGAATACTGAGCCGACTCAGTGTCGCGGCGGTATGGTTCCTCCTGGCCGCTCTGGGTGTCAGCGCAGGGAAATCTCCTCCTCCGAAGCCTTCAGCACCAACCGAATGGCATCGATGACCGCCTCGGGCGCCGAGTGGCCGACCAGCACGTAGGGCGGCCTTAAACCTTTGCTCTTCAGCAGCGCGCGCAATTCCTCCACGATGTGCTCGCCGTCGCGCGGCGTGGTGGCCGGATCGCTGTCGCCATAGCCGGGGCGGTTGTAGGCGAAGGCGGTAGTGTTCTTCGATATCTCAGGGAAAACCTTGTCCCAGTTACCCAGCTTCGCCCCCAGGCCGTTTTCGAACACTACCACCTGCGGCCCGTTGCGCACCAGCACATATTCGGTTTGTCACTCCTCCACCTTTTCCGTCACCGTACCGGGCAGGGTGGCGCAGCCCGAAACCAGGCTGGACAAGGCCAGGGCGGCACCGGCCAGCAAATGCCCGGTGGCGCGCCATGAAGATGGCCGAGCCGAATCGACCGAGTGCGTGCGCTGGGGCTGCTGCAAGCTTGAAGTCTTGATTGAAATCATGGCGGTTTTGTTTGCAGGGGCTCAGGTCACGCCTTTGTCTAGGTCCGCTTGCCCGGACTTCGGGTGCTGAGCCTGCCGGTTGATGGGGCGGCCCTTGAGGACACCGTAGTTCTTGAGCGGCATGGGACCTCCGTTGCATGGTTGCGGAAGCATCCGGCGGCCTGGGCCGCCGGCGTGCAACCTTCGCGCGGGGGCCGGGCGGCGAAAGGGACCTTCGTCACCCGCGGCCCGGCGTGCCGCTCAGGGATAGCTCACCGGCGGCGTCGGCCGGCTCTGCGGCAGCGGGATGAACTCCGTCTCCTGCGGCACCGCCGGGAAGCGCCCGGTGGCCCAGTCGGCCTTGGCCTGCTCGATGCGCTCGCGTGAGCTGGAAACGAAGTTCCACCACACGTAGCGCGGCGCGTCCATCGCCGGCCCGCCCAGCAGCACCAGGCGCACCGGCTCTTCCAGCGCGCGCAGCACCACCGGTTCGCCCGTCCTGAACACCAGCAGCTGCCGCGGCCCGTGTCCCTGCGTCGCGTCCTCGGCGTTGACTGACACCTGGCCCTCGATCACGTAGGCGGCGCGCTCCTCGTGCAGCGGCGGCAGCGGCAGCTGCGCGCCGGGTGCCAGCCGCACCTCCACGTAGAACATCTCCGACAGCGTGCGCACGGGCGAGTGCGCGCCCTCGAAGTCGCCCAGGATCACGCGCAGGCTGCAGCCCCCGGCCTCCAGTTGCGGCAGCTCCCCGGCGCCGTGGTGCACGAAGGACGGTTCAACTTCCTCGTGCGCCTTGGGCAGCGCCACCCACAGCTGGATCCCGGCCAGCGGACTGCGGCCGTCGCGCCGCTCGGCCGGCGTGCGCTCGGAGTGCACGATGCCGCGTCCGGCCGTCATCCAGTTCAGCTCGCCGGGGCGGATGGGCTGCACCACGCCCAGGCTGTCGCGGTGCAGGATCTCGCCCTCCAGCAGGTACGTCACCGTGGCCAGGCCGATGTGCGGGTGCGGACGCACGTCCAGCCCGCGTCCGGCCTCGAAGCTCACCGGCCCCATCTCGTCGAAGAACACGAAGGGTCCCACCATGCGCCGCTCGGCCGAGGGCAGCGCGCGGCGTACCGTGAAGCCGTCCCCCAGTTCCGAGCTGCGGGGAATGACGATGGTCTCCAGTGCGTCCATGGACATGGCGGTCTCCCGGGGTGGTTGGTCAAGCGGTCAATCGAGTTCCAGCAGCAGCGGCTGGTGGTCGGAGGCGCTCGTGCGCGCGTCCACGCGCAGCGCGCGCAGGCGCGGCGCGAGGTCGGCGCTGGCGAACACGAAATCGCAGCAGTAGGGCGGCTCCGGCGCCGGCCCCTCGTGCGGCGCGAAGGTCGGCGGGTGCGGCTCCTGTGGATGCAGCAGCGCCCAGGCATCGAGCCAGGCCGGCGTGGCGTCGGGGAAGGGTGCCAGCATCCGGCGGTACTCCTCCGAGCCGGGCTTGAAGTTCATGTCTCCCGCCAGCAGCGCGGCGCCGCCACGCGGCAGCACCAGGAACGGGCCTTCCTGCGCCGCCGGCGGCTGCCGCGCATGCGCCGCGGCCTCCTGCTGCAGCTCGCGCAGCCGCTGCACCTGCGCCAGGCGCTGAGACTGGGCGTAGTAGGCGAGGTGCGTGGTCATCACCCGCAGCGGCCCGAAGGGCGCGCGCAGCGTGGCCTCGATAACCAGCCGCGGCATGCTGGGCACGCCCGGGGCGGCCGGCCTGGGCAGCTGGTGGCGCAGCACCTGCAGCACCGGCAGCCGCGACAGCAGCAGGTTGCCGAAGCGCCGGCGCGAGCCCGCCGGGCCGGGCACGTCCACCGCCACGCCCTCGACGGCGGTGAAGCCCGGCAGCGCCAGGGCCAGGGCGCGGAACTGGTTGCCGGCCGCGCCGCCGGGAAGCCGGGGCCAGCCATCGGCCACCTCCTGCAGGCACAGCACGTCGAAGTCGGCCAGCGCGCGGGCGTCGGCCACGATGCGCTCCAGGTCCACGCGGCCGTCGGTGCCGCGGCCCCACTGGATGTTCCAGGTGATCAGCTTCACGGGTCGGCTCCTCCAGAGCTGAGGGCGGCGCCAGCAGATGGGGTGCCCGCCACGCGGGTCGACGTGTGGTGCGCGAGCGTCAGGCGGGCTGCAACTCGATGTGCACTTCACGGCCGCAGGCGGCGGCCATGTTCACCAGTGCATCCAGCGAGAAGCGGCTGATGCGGCCTCGCAGCAGGTCATTCATGCGCGGCTGCGTCACGCCGCAGCGCCGCGCGGCTTCGGCCTGCGTCCAGCCCTCGCTGGCCACCAGCGCCGACAAGGCCCGCGCCAGCTCGGCCCGCACCCGCAGGTTCGCCGCTTCCTCGGGCGTGTCGGCCAATGCGTCGAACACGTTGCTGAAGGTCTGCACTTCCATCATCGGCTCCTCATCAAGTCCCGGTAGCGCCGGGCCGCCAGCTCGATCTCCGCCTTGGGAGTGGCCTGCGTCTTCTTCTGGAAGGCATGCAGGACATAGACCGCCTCGGGCAGCCGCGCCAGGTAGATCACGCGGAAAGTGCCTTGCTCGCACCACACCCGCAGTTCCTCGACGCCGGCCCCGGCCGCCGGTATCGGCTTGAAGTCGTCCGGCTGTTTGCCACGCTGTACCAAGTCGAGCTGATAGCCCGTGTCCTGCCGCGCATCGCTCGGAAACTCGCGCACCGCCTTCAGGGAGTCACCGAGGAAGGTGATGGGCTTCATGAGCAGTCACTATATCCGTTTTGATATAGGTGCCGCCAGAGTTCCGCCCCTCACCACCGCGCCGACACCTCCACCCCCGCGCCGTGCGGCCCGATCAGCGGCAGCACCGTCACGCGCCGCTCCTGCTTCGGGTCCACCAGCCACCAGGTCGCCGCCGCCGAGAGCGCGGCGCCGCCGAGAACGTCGCGCCAGCGGTGCTCATCGGCGTGCACGCGGGTCCAGCCGACGTAGCCGGCGGCCAGGTACATCGGCCACGCGGCCTCGATGCCGTGGCGCCGGTGCACGTAGGCCGCGGCCGAGAAGGCACGCGCGGCGTGGCCGGAGGGGAAGGCATCGTCGTCCTTGCCGTTGGGCCGGTCCACGCCGGTCGTGCGCTTGAGCACCTCCGTGGCGCCCAGGGTCACCACGAAGGCCTTGCCGAACTGCAGCGCGCCTTCGCGGTCGCCCTGGTAGAGCTCGTAGCCGGCCACGCCGGCGGGCAGCGCCCAGCTCAGCGCGGTGCCGGCGCGCTCATGGCCGTCGGCCCGGACCGGGGTGGAGAAGGACAAGGAAAGGGCGGCGCCCAGGCCCAGCAGGGCCAGGCCGCGGCGGCAGGAATCGACCATCGGGATATTCATGGCCGGCATGATGCGGGGGCCGGAATGAAGGCCGGGTTAAGAACGGCGCTTCGGCGGTACCCGGGCTTGGCGAAAGGCGGAAGTTGTCGTCGGGACGCAACGCCGGGTGCCGCTGCGCTCACCCTGCTCCCTGTGTCGCCCGCTGCCGCAGCGCCGCCGGCGATTCCCCCGTCCAGCCCTTGAAGGCGCGGGTAAAGCTCTTTTCGTTGTCGAAGCCCGCCGCCAGCGCGATCTGCTTGACGGGGCGGTTGCTGCGCAGCAGCAGCTCCACGGCAATGTCGCGCCGTACCGCGTCCTTCAGCGCCTGCAGCGAGGTGGCTTCCTCCTGCAGCTGGCGGTGCAGGCTGCGCGTGGACAGGAACAGCGATCGCGCCACCTCGTCCGCGTTCGCCCCGGGCTGCTGGCGCAGCCGCTCGCGCACGCGCTGCGCCAGCAGCCGGTCGCGCCGGTACTGGCGCACCGTCAGCGGCAGCGCGCGCTTGAGCATGCCGTTGAGCGCCGCCTCGTCGCGGCGCAGCGGCAGCCCCAGGTAGCGCGCATCGAAGCTGAAGCCCGCCTGGCCGGCCTCGAAGCGCACCGGCCCGGGGAACATGTGGGCGTAGGCGTCGGCATGCGCCGGGGCGGGGAAGGGAAACGTCGCCTCCAGCAGCGGGATGCGCGAGTCCACCGCCCAGCAGGCGTAGCCGTGCACGTAGCGCAGCAATGTCACCAGGCAGAACTCGCGCAGTTCGCCCAGCGCGCGGTGCTCGGTGATGGACAGGTGGGCCGCGTCCTCTCTCACCTCCAGTCCCAGCAGCACGTCCTCCGTCAGCAGCCGGTGGTGCCGGCACCAGCGCTTGAGCGCCAGCCCCAGCGTCGCGGCGCCGGTGCTGGCGCGGCACAGCATCCCGTAGCTGCCCCAGGGCAGGCGGCGCCCGAACCAGCCCAGCGCCTCGTCGTCCAGCGCCTGCATCGCGGCGGCGGAGACGGTTTCCATCTGCAGCGCCGTGATGCGCCCCAACGGATCGCACAGCTCCGCTGGCGTGATTTGTGCCGCCGCCAGCGTCGGCGCCGGGTCCATCCCCCGGCGCTCGAAGGCCAGGACGATGCACCGGACGAAGGCCATGGGGGTGACGGCGGGGGGCGTGCTCATGATCACCTGCAAGTTTGGCAGCTTTTGCAACCCAGCTGGCCGCCGCCGTGCCGCGCGCGGGCCTACGCTCGCCCTCGGCACCAGCGCACCAAAGGAGACAAGCCATGACCCAGCTTCCCGGCCTGAACTTCGGCCTCGGCGAAACCATCGACATGCTGCGCGACACGGTCGCGAACTTCGCCTCCAAGGAGATCGCTCCCCGCGCCGCGGCCATCGACCGCGACAACCTCTTCCCCGCCGACCTGTGGAAGAAGCTCGGCGACCTGGGCCTGCACGGCATGACGGTGAGCGAGGAGTACGGCGGCACGAACCTGGGCTACCTCGCCCACATCGTGGCGATGGAGGAGGTCTCGCGCGCCTCGGCCTCGGTGGGCCTGTCCTACGGCGCGCACTCCAACCTCGCGGTCAACCAGCTGCACCGCAACGGCACCGCCGCGCAGAAGGACCGCTACCTGCCCAAGCTGGTCAGCGGCGAGCACGTCGGCGCGCTGGCCATGAGCGAGCCCGGCGCCGGCTCGGACGTGGTGAGCATGAAGCTGCGCGCCGAGAAGAAGGGCGACCGCTTCGTGCTCAACGGCTCGAAGATGTGGATCACCAACGGCGGCGACGCCGACACCCTCGTCGTCTACGCCAAGACCGACCCCGAGGCCGGCCCCAAGGGCATCACCGCCTTCATCCTGGAAAAGGGCTTCAAGGGCCTGTCCTTCGGCGAGAAGCTCGACAAGCTGGGCATGCGCGGCTCCAACACCTTCCCGGTGTTCTTCGACGACTGCGAGGTGCCCGAGGAGAACGTGCTGGGCGGCGTGGGCAACGGCGTGAAAGTGCTGATGAGCGGGCTGGACTACGAGCGCGCCGTGCTCTCCGGCGGCCCGCTGGGCATCATGGCCGCGTGCATGGACGCGGTGATTCCCTACGTGCACGACCGCAAGCAGTTCGGCCAGAGCATCGGGGAGTTCCAGCTCATGCAGGGCAAGCTGGCCGACATGTACACCACGCACCAGGCCTGCCGCGCCTACGTCTACGCCGTGGGCCGCGCCTGCGACTCCGCCGACCACGCGCGCACGCTGCGCAAGGACGCCGCCGGCGCGATCCTGTACTCGGCCGAGAAGGCGACCTGGATGGCGGGCGAGGCGATCCAGACGCTGGGCGGCGTGGGCTACACCAAGGAGTTCCCGGTGGAGCGGCTGTGGCGCGACGCCAAGCTCTACGAAATCGGCGCGGGCACCAGCGAGATCCGCCGCATGCTCATCGGCCGAGAGCTGTTCGCGGAGACCCTGTGATGCAGGCGCTGGACAGCCGCATCGACCCACGCTCCGAGGAGTTCAAGGCCAACGCCGCCGCGATGCGCGCGCTGGTGGAGGACCTGCGCGAGCAGGCCGCCCGGGCCGCCCAGGGTGGCGGCGAGGCGGCGCGGGCCAAGCACACGGCGCGAGGAAAACTGCTGCCGCGCGACCGCGTCGATCAGCTGCTGGACCCGGGCAGCCCCTTCCTGGAAATCGGCCAGCTCGCCGCGCATGGCATGTACGACGGCGACGCGCCCAGCGCGGGCGTGATCGCGGGCATCGGGCGTGTCCAAGGGGTGGAGTGCATGGTCGTCGCCAACGATGCGACGGTGAAGGGCGGCACCTACTACCCGATGACCGTCAAGAAGCATTTAAGGGCGCAGGAGATCGCACAAGTAAATCGGCTGCCGTGCATCTACCTGGTGGACTCGGGCGGCGCCTTCCTGCCCAAGCAGGACGAGGTGTTCCCGGACCGCGACCACTTCGGCCGCATCTTCTTCAACCAGGCCAACATGTCGGCGCAGGGCATCGCGCAGATCGCGGTGGTGATGGGCTCGTGCACGGCCGGCGGCGCCTACGTGCCGGCGATGAGCGACGAAACCGTGATCGTGCGCAACCAGGGCACGATCTTCCTGGGCGGCCCGCCGCTGGTGAAGGCCGCCACCGGCGAGGTGGTCAGCGCCGAGGACCTGGGCGGCGGCGACGTGCACACGCGCATCTCCGGCGTGGCGGACCACCTGGCGGAGAACGACGGCCACGCCCTGTACCTGGCGCGGCGCATCGTGGCGCGGCTCAACCACCGCAAGCCCAACACGGTGGCGCTGCAGAACGCCGAGCCGCCGCGCTTCGACCCGGAGGAGCTGTACGGGATCATTCCGCGCGACACGAGGAAACCCTACGACGTGCGCGAGGTCATCGCGCGCGTGGTGGACGGCTCGCGTTTCGACGAGTTCAAGGCGCGCTACGGCAGCACGCTGGTGACGGGTTTCGCGTCGCTGCACGGCATGCCGGTGGGCATCGTGGCCAACAACGGCATCCTGTTCGGCGAGTCGGCGCAGAAGGGCGCGCACTTCATCGAGCTGTGCTCGCAGCGCGGCATCCCGCTGCTGTTCCTGCAGAACATCACCGGCTTCATGGTGGGCCGCAAGTACGAGAACGGCGGCATCGCCAAGGACGGCGCCAAGATGGTGACGGCCGTGGCGACGGCGCAGGTGCCCAAGATCACCGCGATCATCGGCGGCTCCTTCGGCGCCGGTAACTACGGCATGTGCGGCCGGGCCTACTCGCCGCGCTTCCTGTGGATGTGGCCGAACTCGCGCATCAGCGTGATGGGCGGCGAGCAGGCCGCCAGCGTGCTGGCCACGGTGCGGCGCGACGGCATCGAGGCCAAGGGCCAGAGCTGGAGCGCCGAGGCCGAGGAGGCGTTCAAGGCGCCGATCCGCCAGCAGTACGAGGACCAGGGCCATCCGTACTACGCCACGGCGCGGCTGTGGGACGACGGCGTGATCGACCCGGCGCAGACGCGCCGCGTGCTGGCGCTGTCGCTGTCCGCGGCGCTGAATGCGCCTATCGAGCCGACCCGATTCGGCGTGTTCCGCATGTGAGGCCGTGATGAGCACTCAACCCTTGAAGATCGAACGTGCCGGCGGCGTCGTCCGCGTGGTGATGAGCCGGCCCGAGGTGCACAACGCCTTCGACGAGGCGCTGATCGCGGTGCTGACCGAGGCCTTCCGGGCCCTCGACGCCGACGAGTCCGTGCGCGTGATCGTGCTGGCCGGCGAAGGCAAGAGCTTTTCCGCCGGCGCGGACCTGAACTGGATGCAGCGCCAGAGCGCCGCGCCGCTGGAAGCCAACCTGGAGGACGCGCGCAAGCTCGCCGAGCTGTTCCGCACCATCGCCACCTGCGGCAAGCCGACCATCGCGCGCGTGCACGGCGCGGCGCTGGGCGGCGGCATGGGGTTGGCCTCGGCCTGCGACATCTGCGTCGCCTCCACGGCGGCGTCTTTCGCTACGTCCGAAGTGAAGTTCGGGATCATTCCCTCGGCCATCAGCCTCTACGTGATCCGCGCCATCGGGCAGCGCCAGGCCGCGCGCTACTTCCAGACGGCGGAGCGCATCACGGCGCAGCGCGCCTGGGAGCTGGGGCTGGTGCACGAGCTGGCCGCGGCCGATGCGCTGGACGCGGCGGTGGACCAGGTGGTGCAGGCGTTGCTGGCCGGCGGGCCCAAGGCCCAGGCGGCCGCCAAGGAGCTGATCCGCGCCGTGGCCGACCGGCCCATCGACGCGGCCGTGATCGAGGACACGGCACGGCGCATCGCGACGCTGCGGGCCACGCCGGAGGCGAAGGAGGGTTTAGCGGCCTTCCTGGAGAAGCGGCCGGCGGGGTGGGTGGGAGGGCAGTGAGATGTTCAAGAAAATCCTGATCGCCAACCGTGGCGAGATCGCGTGCCGCGTGATCCGCACGGCGCGGCGCATGGGCATCGCCACGGTGGCGGTGTATTCCGAGGCCGACGCCAACGCGCGCCACGTGCGCCTGGCCGATGAGGCCGTGCTGATCGGCCCGGCCGCGGCGCGCGAGTCCTACCTGCGCGGCGACCGCATCCTGGAGGCCGCGCGCGCCACCGGCGCCGAGGCCATCCATCCCGGCTACGGCTTCCTGTCCGAGAACGAGGAGTTCGCCGAGGCCTGCGAGGCCGCGGACGTCGCCTTCATCGGCCCGCCCGCGTCCGCCATCCGCGCCATGGGCAGCAAGTCCGCCGCCAAGGCGCTGATGCAGAAGGCCGGCGTGCCGCTCACGCCCGGCTACCACGGCGACAACCAGGACCCCGCCTTCCTGGCGACGCAGGCGCAAGCCATCGGCTACCCGGTGCTCATCAAGGCCAGCGCTGGCGGCGGGGGCAAGGGCATGCGCCGCGTGGACCGCGCCGAGGACTTCGAGGCTGCGCTCGCCTCCTGCCAGCGCGAGGCGACCAACGCCTTCGGCGACGCGCACGTGCTGGTCGAGAAGTACGTGCTGCAGCCGCGGCACATCGAGATCCAGGTCTTCGCCGACCGGCACGGCCGCTGCGTGTACCTGTTCGAGCGCGACTGCTCGGTGCAGCGCCGCCACCAGAAGGTGCTGGAAGAGGCGCCCGCGCCGGGCATGACGGCCGAGCGCCGCGCCGCCATGGGCCAGGCAGCCGTGGAAGCGGCCAAGGCCGTGGGCTACGTGGGCGCGGGCACGGTGGAGTTCATCGCCCAGGGCGACGGCTCCTTCTGGTTCATGGAGATGAACACGCGGCTGCAGGTCGAGCACCCGGTGACGGAAATGATCACGGGGCTGGACCTGGTGGAGTGGCAGCTGCGCGTGGCCGCCGGCGAGCCGCTGCCACTGGCGCAGGAGCAGCTCTCCATCGACGGCCACGCGCTGGAGGCGCGCATCTACGCCGAGGACCCGGACAAGGGTTTCCTGCCCTCCACGGGCCGGCTGCTGCACCTGTCGCCGCCCACCGAGAGCGAGCACGTGCGCATCGACAGCGGCGTGGAGCAGGGCGACGAGATCACGCCGCACTACGACCCGATGATCGCCAAGCTCATCGTCTGGGGCGCCGACCGCACGCAGGCCCTGTCGCGCATGCGGCAGGCGCTGGCGCAGTTCCGCGTGGTGGGCGTGCAGAACAACGTGGAGTTCCTGGCGCGGCTGGTGGCGCTGCCGGCCTTCGCGCAGGGGCGCTTCGACACCGGGCTGATCGAGCGCGAGCAGGAAGCGCTGTTCCCGCCCGGGCGCGAGGTGCCCGAGAGCGTGTGGCTGATCGCCGCGCTGGCCGAGCTGCAGCGCGAGCTGCGGCAGGCACAGAAGGCGGCCGAGCGCAGTGCCGCGGCCGATTCGCCCTGGGCCGCGCTGGACGGCTGGCGCCTCAACGGCCGCGCGCAGCGGCGGCTGCAATTGCGGCTGGGCGAGCAGCTGCAGGCGGTGGCGGTGGAGGTGCTGCCGCGCAATGCCTGGCGCATCGGGCTGGAGGGCGGCCCCGCGGTGGAAGCGCGCGCCACGCCCGGCGCCGATGGCGCGCTGCTGGTGCAGCTGGGCGAGCGGCGGCTGCACGCGGCGGTGATCGCGGCCGGCGAGCGGCGCCACGTCTTCTTCGAGGGCCGCAGCTGGCCGCTGAGCCTGGTGGACAGCCTGCACGTGGGCGGCGGCGGCGACGAG
This sequence comes from uncultured Azohydromonas sp., assembly GCF_937926365.1. Classification (GTDB taxonomy): domain Bacteria; phylum Pseudomonadota; class Gammaproteobacteria; order Burkholderiales; family Burkholderiaceae_C; genus Azohydromonas. Next base: position 35,281 of record NZ_CALAOH010000123.1, read on the forward strand.
GCCGAGGGCGGCTTGCGCGCGCCCATGCCGGGCAAGGTGATCGCGTGGCTGGCGCAGCCCGGCGCCACGGTCGAGAAGGGCGCGCCGCTGCTGGTGCTGGAGGCGATGAAGATGGAGCACACCATCACCGCGCCGCGGCAGGGCGTGGTCAAGGCGTTCCGGTACGCGCCGGGCGAGCAGGTCGCCGACGGGGCGGAGCTGGTGGAATTCGGAGAGCAGTCATGAGCGACAACCGTGTGCGCATCGTCGAGGTCGGCCCGCGTGACGGGCTGCAGAACGAGAAGTTGCCCGTCCCCACGGACGTGAAGCTGGAGCTGATCGCGCGGCTGGCCGACGCGGGGCTGCGCGACATCGAGGCCACGGCCTTCGTCTCGCCGAAGTGGGTGCCGCAGATGGCGGACCACGCCGATCTCATGCGCCGCCTGCCGCGCCGCCCGGGCGTGAACTACCCGGTGCTGGTGCCCAACCTCAAGGGTTTGGAGGCGGCGGTGGAGTCCGGCGCGACCGAGGTGGCGGTGTTCGCGGCGGCGTCCGAGAGCTTTTCGCAGAAGAACATCAACTGCTCGATCGCCGAATCGCTGATCCGCTTCGAGCCGGTGATGGAGGCCGCGCGCGCCGCGGGCGTGAAGGTGCGCGGCTACGTCTCCTGCGTGGTGGCCTGTCCCTACGAGGGGCCGGTGGCGCCGTTGCGGGTGGCGGAGGTGGCGGCGCGGCTGCACGGCATGGGCTGCTACGAGGTGTCGCTGGGCGACACCATCGGCACCGGCACCCCGGCCAGCGTCACGGCAATGCTGGAGGCGGTGGCCGCGCGCGTGCCGGTGGCGCAGCTCGCCGGCCACTACCACGACACCTGGGGCATGGCCGTGGCCAACGTGGCGGCCTCGTATGCGCTGGGCCTGCGCGTCTTCGACGCCTCGGTTTCCGGCCTGGGCGGCTGCCCCTACGCCAAGGGCGCCTCGGGCAACGTCGCGACGGAGGACGTGGTGTACCTGCTGCAAGGCCTGGGTGCCGACACCGGCGTGGACCTGCAGCAACTGGCGCAGACCTCGGTCTGGATCAGCGGCGTGCTGGGGCGCGAGCCGGGCTCGAAGGTGACGCGGGCGCTGCGGGCGGCCTGAGGCCGCTTCAAGCGAGGCATCGAGGGGCAGCCGCGGCCCCCGCCGGGAGGCACGGGCCACGGTGGTGGGCCCGAGTGCGGGCCCGCTTCGCTCTCAATGCATCTGCGCCCGGCTGATCCGGCCCCAGCGCGCGCCGTGCATCAGCGCGTGGAACTGGTCCTGCGACAGCCGCAGCAGCTGTTCGTGGTCACCGGTCTCCAAGTAGATCACCTCGCGCTGCTCCAGCTCGTCGTCCACGATGGTTTCCAGCCCCCAGGCCATGCCCACGGGCGGCACGGCGCCGGGCTCGCAGCCGTCGAGCAGCTCGCCCAGGCGGCGCTCCTCCACCAGGCGCAGCTCCTGGCGGCCCAGCAGCTGCGCCACCTCGTGGGGCATCACGCTCTTGTCGGCGGGCAGCACCGCGATCACGCAGCCGTGCGGGTCTTCCAGCATCACCGCCTTGGCCAGCTGGCCGGGCGGCACGTGCGCGGCGCGGGCGGTCTCGGCGCTGCTGCGGCTGTGCGGGTGCCAGCAGACGTCGTAGCGGGTGCCGTGCTGGTTCAGGTAGTCCGATAGACGCGAAGGAATGGACATCTCAGCCTCCTTGGTCAATGCGACGGCGCCCTGCGTTGCGCAGGACGGGAGGCGAGTGTGCGCCGCTGGTGGGAGGGCGGCGACTTGGCCCCGATGGCGTCGCAGGCGGGGGTGACGGGCTTGGTGCCTGAGCGGACCCGCCCCGCCAGCTGCTTCGTCATCGCCGCGCAGGGGCTTCACGAAGGCGCCGCCGCTCCCAGCGCCTGCAGCCGCGCCCGCGCCTCGCGCAGCTCCAGCTCGATGGCCGCGCGCGCCGTGAAGATGCGGTAGACCGACTCCAGCAGCAGCTCGTCGCCGCGCGGCGCGGTGTCCAGGAAGGCCAGGTGGCCCAGCACCCGGCCGTCCTGCGCCTGGATCGGGATGCCCAGGTAGGCCTCGTAGCCCGCTTCCACCGGATACAGGCGTTGCACCTCACTGCGAAAGAAGCACAGGCGCCCGCCGCCCACCACCTGCTCGCAGGGCGTGCCGGGCAGGCCGTATTCGACGTTGTCCTCGTACTGCTGGCCTGACCAGACGGCCAGCGTGCGCACGCGCGTGGGCGGCTGGTCGGCGCATTCGGTGATGAAGGCGCAGTCCACCTCCAGCGCGCGCGCGAAATGCCGCACCAGCGCCCTGAAGAAGGCTTCGCCGAAGGCGTCGGCGGTGCCGCGGGCCACGGCGTCAAGGATGGTCTCCACGCGCTTGAGCCGGGTGACGTCGGTGTCCAGCCCGACCATGCGGTAGGGCGTGCCGCTGGCATGGCGCAGCGCCACGCCGCGCGTGAGCACCCAGCGCAGGCTGCCGTCCTTGTGTTTCAAGCGCAGCTCGCCCTCGAAGCGGCACTGCGCGTCGGCCAGGTGGCGCTGCAGCGCCTGCTCCAGCGCGGGCAGGTCCTGCGGCTCCACGCAGGCGCGCCACTGCGCGCGCGAGTCGCCCAGCTCGTGCTCGGCGTAGCCCAGCATGCTTTTCCAGCGCGGGGACAGCCGCATGCGGTCGGCGCCGATGTCCCATTCCCACAGCCCGTCCTGGCTGCCGCGCAGCGCCAGCTCGTAGCGCTGCTCGCCCGCGCGCACGGCGGCCAGCGCTTCGCCGCGCTCGGCCTGGGCATGCTCCAGAGCCTGCTGCAGCGCGCCCAGGCGCTGTGCCTGCCCGGCCAGTTGCACCTTCAGCGCCAGCTCGCGCCGCCGCGCCCGGCAGCCCAGCGCAACGGCCAGCCCCAGCGCGCAAACAAGTGCCGGCGCCAGCGCGGCGCTGCCCAGGCGCAGCGCAAGCCCGCCCAGCGCCGCGGCCAGGACCAGCAGCAGGCCCAGCACCCACGGGTACCGACTCGGGGCAATGATGTTCATGGCGCGGCGATGGTCCCGCCGGGCAGGGGCTGCGCTTGTGTCGCCATGTCTTTGTCGTTCGAAACGGTCAGTCCGGGCGCCAGCGGCAGGTCGAAGCTGAAGGTGGTGCCGTGGCCCGGCCTGCTGCGCACCCGCAGCTGCCCGCCGTGCAGCTGCACCATCAGCCGCGCGATGGCCAGGCCGAGCCCGGCGTGGTGGCGCGCGCCGGTGCGGTCGGCGCGGTAGAAGCGGTCGAACACCTTGTCGATCTCGTCGGCCGGGATGCCCACGCCGGTGTCGCTCACCGCCACCGTGGCGCGGCCCTGGTCCAGCCCCAGCTCCAGCGTGACGCGGCCCCCTTCGGGCGTGTGGCGCAGCGCGTTCTCCACCAGGTTCTCCAGCACGCGCTCGACCATGCCGATGTCGGCCTCCACCAGCGGCATGGCGGCGCCGCAGGCGGCGTGCAGCGTGAGCTGGCGCTGCGCGGCGTCGAGGGCGAATTTCTGCGCCACGTCCTGCACCAGCTCCGCCAGCGGGAAGCGCTCGCATTGCGGGTGCACGTCCTCGGCCTCCAGCTTGGTGAGCTGGAACAGGTCGTTGACCAGCCGGCCCAGCCGCTCGCTGTGCTTGGCCGCGACTTCGAGGTAGTTGCGCTCCTCGGCCTCGGAAAGCTCGCCGCGGCGCAGCAGCAGGATCTCCAGGTAGCCCTGCATCGAGGCCAGCGGCGTGCGCAGGTCGTGCGAGACGTTGGCCAGCAGGTCGCGCCGGCGCGTGGCCACGCGCTCCAGCTCGCCGAGCTGGTCGGCGATGCGCCCGGTCATGCCTTCCACGTGCGCGGCCAGGCGCTCGATCTCGTCGCCGTGCGCGTCGGCCTCGGCCAGCGCCAGCGGCGTGCGGAAGTCGCCGCGCTGGTCGTAGGCGTCCACCGCGTCGGCCAGGCGCTTGAGCCGCCGCGTGAAGAGCTGGAACACGCACAGCGCCGCCAGCAGCGAGAACACCACGCTGCCGATCATCACGTCGGTGGACAGCTCCAGCAGCCGCGAGGGCTCGAACATCGCCTGCGTCGCCACGACGAGCAGCCCGCCCACGGCGATGAAGGCCGCGGCCAGCAGGGCGGAGAGTTTCAGCGACAGGCTGTTGCCCACGGGGCCGCGCGTGCGCGGCGGCTTGGGTTGGACCAGGAAGCTCATGACTGCGACGCGAAGCGGTAGCCCACGCCCCACACGGTCTGGATGTGTGCCGGCTGCGCCGGGTCGCGCTCGATCTTGTTGCGCAGCCGGTTGATGTGGGAGTTGACGGTGTGCTCGTAGCCGCTGTGGGTGTAGCCCCAGACCTGGTCCAGCAGTTGCGCGCGGGTGAAGACGCGGCCCGGCGCGCGCGCGAAGTGCACCAGCAGCTCGAACTCCTTGGCCGTGAGGTCCACGGGGCGGCCGGAGACCCGTACCTCGTGGCGGTCGAGGTCGATGCGCAGCTCGCCGGCCTCGATGAGGGTGCTCGCCGGCGTGGCGGCCGCGGCCTCGAAATGCTCCTGCCGGCGCAGGATGGCCTTCACCCGCGCCGCCAGCTCCAGCATGGAGAAGGGTTTCGTCAGGTAGTCGTCCGCGCCCAGCTCCAGGCCCAGCACGCGGTCCAGCTCGGAGGACTTGGCGGTGAGCATGAGGATGGGCAGGTAGCCCCCGCTGCGGCTGCGCAGGCGCTTGCAGATCTGCAGCCCGTCCAGGCGCGGCAGCATGAGGTCCAGGATCAACAGGTCCCAGCGCCCGTCCTCGGCCTCGGCCAGGCCGGTGACGCCGTCGCCGACCAGCCGGTGCTCGAAGCCCAGCTCGGCCAGCTGCAGCGTCACGAGGCGGCCGATGTCCGGGTCGTCCTCGATCACCAGCACGCGACGGGGGGTCATGAGGGGTCTCCTTGGAGGGCGGGGTGCGGGGTGGTAGAGGAAGGAAAGGATGAGGTGCATGCCGTGAGCGGCGCCGCTTCACCCACTACTTCGTCATTCCCGCGAAGGCGGGAATCCAGGCGGCCCCCAAGTTGGCCGGTGGCAGATCGGTCGGCACCCCAGTCACTGCCGGTCTGGTTCGCTGCACCCTTGCTCCGCTCTGGCGTGGGGCCGCCTGGATCCCCGCCTGCGCGGGGATGACGAAGTAGGGTGCGCGGCGCTTCAGCTGACGAGGTGTGATCCAAAGCACAAAAACTCCCCAGCTCCAGATGCCGCATCAGCACCGCCGGCAGCTCGAAGCCAGGGTCCGCCACCAGCGCCAGCCCGCACGCCGCCGCCAGCGCCTCGCCGTCGTGCAGCGCCCGCAGCCAGGCGTATTCGCCCACGCCCAGCAGCCGGAACTCCACTTCCAGCTCGCGCTGCGCCACCAGCAGCCGCGTGCCGCCGCCGTGCCAGTCGATGGCCTCCAGGGCGTCTTCGGCGTTGCCCTGGTGCGCCCGCCACAGGTCCAGTACCGGCCACTCGGAGGCCAGCAGCCGGGCGCAGGGCTGCAGTTTCAGCCGCAGCGCCGCCTGCTGGTCCGCGTCCAGCGCCGCCAGCGCGTCCAGCGAGAGCGCGGGCACCGGCGCCTCGTGATAGACGGCGTGGCAGGCCCATTCCAGCGCCGCCACGTCCGGCAGGTAGGGCAGCGACGTGGCCGGCTCGAAGCCGCGCAGGAATTCGGACAACTCGGCGCCGAAGTCATGCAGGTTGCCCGAGCGCGAGGGGAACGCGGGGATGAAGCGCCGCGCCAGTGCCCGGAAGAACGCGTCGCCCACGAGTTGCCGCACCACCGGGTACACCGCGCCCAGCGCCGCGCTGAGGCTTTCGAAGCAGTTATTCCGGTAGAGCTGCAGCCGCCGCGCCGCGTCCAGCCCCGGCGTGGGGCGCAGCAGCGCCGCGGCGGCGGTGGCGTCGCCGCGCTGGAGCAGGGCGTGCATCACTTGGCGTTGGATCTCATGCAGGGCAGCAGGCATGGGTGTGCTCCTCCATCAGCGCGGCGGCCTGGCGCGCCTCGGCCACCAGCGTGGGCAGCGGCGGCAGCTCGGCGTCCCACTCGATCAGCGTGGGCCGCGGCCCCAGGCACCGCAGCGCTTGCGCGTACAGCGCCCACACGTCCTCGCTCACGCGGCGGCTGTGGGTGTCGATGAGGATTTCGGCGCCGTCGTCGAAGCGCCGGTGCGTGAAGCCCGCCAGGTGGTATTGCGCGACGGCCTCGGGCGGCAGCGCGGCCAGGTAATCCGCGGGATCGAAGCCGTGGTTGCGCGCGCTCACGTACAGGTTGTTCACGTCGAGCAGCAGGCCGCAGCCGCTGCGCCGCGCGACCTCGCTGATGAAATCCCACTCCGGCATCTCGTCGGCCGCGAAGCGCAGGTAGCTGGAGAGGTTCTCCAGCAGCAGCGGGCGGCCCAGCGCCTCCTGCACCTGCTGCACGCGCGCCACCACGTGCGCCAGCGCCTCGCGCGTGAAGGGCAACGGCAATAAATCGTTGGCGTAGAGGCCGTCCACGCAGCTCCAGCTCAGGTGCTCGGAGACGAGCGCGGGCTGCAGCTCATCGACCAGCTCGCGCAGGCGCCGCAGGTGCTGCGCGCGCAGCGGGTCCACCGAGCCGATGGACAGTCCCACGCCGTGCAGGCTCAGCGCACAGAACTCGCGCGCGCGGCGCAGCCAGTGCAGCGGCGGCCCGCCGCGGCCGAAGTAGTTCTCGCTGTGCACCTCCGCGAAGTCCACCCGGGGTTTCAGGTCCAGCAGCGCGGCGTGGTGCTCGGCGCGCAGGCCGATGCCGGCAGCGCAGGGCGGCAGCGGGTGCGAGAGCAGAGGATTCATGCGCGCTCCTGGAGGGGCTGAAGGCTTGAAAAACAGTCTAGGCAGCGGGGCGTGGAGCGCAGGGCTCGTGATGGAAAAGTGATCTTTGGTGGCCCGCCGCGCGGCGTGACCAAAACGTGACCAACGCGCGACCGCGCGGTGAAGCCCGGCGACCAAATTTGTCTGCGGGCGGCCCGGCAAAGGGCCGGTCCATGCAACCCCTCCAAACCCTCTTTCCGATGGAGCACGCCGCATGAACCGCATGACTTCCTCCCCCCGGCGCCGCGTGGCGCAAGCCACCGTCGTGGCCGCCGTCGCCGCGCTGGGCGCCACGGCCGCGCTGGCCGGCGAATGCCCGGCCGACAAGCGCGTCCCCGACGGCCGCGGCCAGGCCATGGGTCCGACCCTGCCGCAGGGCGTCACGGACGTGGTGCGCGCCATGACGGACCTCTCGCGCGAGCCGTTGGCGCTGCAGGGTCGGGCCTTCAGGCTGCGCCAGCTCGACATCGAGCCCGGCGGCATCGTGCCCTGGCACAGCCACGACCACCGCCCGGCCATGATCTACACGGTCTCGGGCGAGGTCACCGAGTACGCCAGCAGCTGCGCCATGCCCATCGTGCACCGCGCCGGCGACGTCGCGCCCGAGCGCAACGGCACCTCCCACTGGTGGAAGAACACCGGCTCCACCCCGGCGGTGCTGATCGCGGTCGATCTCTTCCCCGTCGACAAGCCGCACATGGAACACGACATGTGAGGCCCGCGCCGCGGCGCGGGCCGCCAAGCCCGTGCCGCCGCGGCGTCCCTGTGCCTTTCGGAGGCCGCCATGAACATCCGCCATCCCGAACTGAACCTGCGGCTCGCGCTCGCGCTCGCGTCCGCGCTGGCCGCGGCCTGAACGGCGCCGTGACCAAAACGTGAATTTCGCTCCACGGCCGCGTGATGCCCGCCGACCAGACTGTGGATCACGGGGCGACCGAAGTTGCAGCCGCAACGGGGGCGATCCGGCCTGAACCCGAACCTCAATCCTTTCCCTACCGACCAAGGAGTCCGACATGAGCACCCAATCGAAGACCCTCGTTGCCGCTTCCATCGCCACGCTGGTGGCGCTGGGCGGATCGCTGGGCAGCGGCCCGGCGCTGGCCGCCAAGGGCGACATGGAGAAGTGCGCCGGCATCGTCAAGGCCGGCAAGAACGACTGCGGCACCAGCAAGAGCGCCTGCGCCGGCACCTCCACCATGGACCGCGAGGCCGAGGCCTGGATCTACGTGCCCAAGGGCACCTGCGCGCGCATCGCCGGCGGCATGGTCACGGACAAGCCCGAGAACGTGCACGGCGGGGCGGCGGCGCTGATGAAGGGAGAGAAGAAGGCGGGGTGAGCTGACCCGTCCAGGCAAGCTGCCAGACGTTGGCCGTGAGCTGGATGGCTGCGCTGCCTGGTTCGTCTTGCCCGCGAAGGTGCACGGGTGTCCGGGGAACGTGGCGGAGCGTCAGTCGGGAGCTGGTTTGCCTCGCTAACTACTCCGTCATTCCCGCGAAGGCGGGAATCCAGGCGGCCCCCCGTCAGCGCGAAGCCTGGGTGCAGCGAATCAAGACCCCCAATTCCCGGCGTTCCGACCAATCCGCTTGCGGCCGGCTTGGGGGCCGCCTGGACTCCCGCCTTCGCGGGAGTGACGAATCAGGGTGCGAAGCGGCTCGGCTCACGGCGAATGCCTCCCAACCATCCATCCGTCCCGCGCGTCTGCGGACAGCACCACTCAGGAGCAATCAACGTGCATTACGTCAACTCGCCTTCGCAGTTCCCCACCACCGCACCCCCCGGCCTCGCACAGCGCGCCCTGGAGCAGGGCCGCCTGGTGCGCGGCCTCGATCACCTTTCGCCGGTGGTGGACCTGGTCCTGCGCCTCTTCGTCGCCGCCGTGTTCTTCAAGTCCGGCCTGACCAAGCTCGCGAGCTGGGACTCGACGCTGGCCCTGTTCGAGAACGAGTACGCCGTGCCGCTGCTGCCGCCGGCGCTGGCGGCGCTGCTGGGCACGGGGGTGGAGCTGTTCTTCCCGGTGCTGCTGGTGCTGGGCCTCGGCACGCGGCTGGCCGCCGCGGTGCTGTTCGTGTTCAACGTCGTGGCCGTCATTTCCTATCCGGACCTGGGCGCCGTGGGCCTGAAGGATCACCAGACCTGGGGCCTGATGCTGCTGGTGACGCTCACGCACGGCCCCGGCGCGCTGTCGCTGGACCGGCTGCTCGGCCGCCGCGTGTGGCCGGGCTCGGATCGCTGAGGGAGCGCGGCCATGACCCGCCACATCGTGATCGTGGGCGGCGGCTTCGGCGGCACCGCGCCCACGCGGGCCTTCAGCCACCGCTCGCGCGGAATGATGGCCACCACCGGCCACCTCAAGGGCGTGGCCGAGCTGTCCGGGCTGCGGCTGTCGGGCCTGCCGGCCTGGCTGCTGTGGCGCGCGTACTACCTGCTGCTCATGCCCACCCTCGGACGCAAGGTGCGCATCTGGGTCGAGTGGACCTGGAGCATGTGCTTCAGCGCCGACATCACGCACCTGCGCTTCACGCGCACGCCGGAGGCGGATGGGGAAGGGACGCCGTCCCAGGCCGTACTGCCTTCCCGTCCCACCGTCTGAACCCTCCTGGAGAACACCATGCTGCTCGCAAGCAAATCCGCCATCGTCACCGGCTCCACCAGCGGCATCGGGTTGGCTATTGCCCGGGCCTTCGCGGCGCAGGGCGCCGACGTGATGCTCAACGGGCTGGGCCCCGCCGACGAGATCGAGCGCACCCGGGCCGGGCTGCAGCGCGAGTTCGGCGTGAAGGTGCGCTTCCACGGCGCGGACATGCGCCAACCACAGGAGATCCGCGACCTGGCGGCGCGCGCCGAAGCCGAGTTCGGCCGGGTGGACATCGTGGTCAACAACGCCGGCATCCAGCACGTGGCGCCGGTGGAGGACTTCCCGCCCGACCGCTGGGACGCCGTGCTGGCCATCAACCTCACGGCGGCCTTCGTGCTGATCCAGGCCGTGGTGCCGGGCATGAAGGCGCGGCGCTTCGGCCGCATCCTCAACGTGGCGTCGGCGCACGGGCTCACGGCGTCGCCCTTCAAGTCGGCCTACGTCGCGGCCAAGCACGGGCTGGTGGGGCTCACGCGCTGCGTGGCGGTGGAGCTGGCCGAATCCGGCATCACGGCCAACACGCTCTGTCCGGGCTACGTGAAGACGCCGCTGGTGGAGCGGCAGATCGCCGACCAGGCGCGCGCGCACGGCATCCCGCCCGAGGCGGTGGTGCGCGACGTGATGCTGGTGCACCAGGCGCGCAAGGAGTTCGTGCGCGTGGAGGAGTTGGCCGCGCTGGCGGTGTTCCTGGCCTCCGAGGCCGCCGCCTCCCTGACCGCCGCCGCCATCCCGATGGACGGGGGCTGGACCCAGCACTGATCCCGTTTTGCCGCGGGAGCCCGAAGATGTCCGTTCAGCCAGCCCTGGTCGAACGGAGCGACGAGATGCGAAACCGAGGAGCCGCCATGGACATGCGCGTGAAACCCAGCCGCCAGCGGGCGGCCGTGAAGCCCGAAGTGAAGACCGTCAACCTGGCGCTGCAGGGCGGTGGGGCGCATGGCGCCTTCGCCTGGGGCGTGCTGGACCGGCTGATCGAGGACGGCCGCATCCGCTTCGAGGGCATCAGCGCCACCAGCGCCGGCGCCATGAACGCGGCGGTGCTGGCGCACGGCTGGACCGTGGACGGGCCCGACGGCGCGCGCGAGGCGCTGGAGCGCTTCTGGCGCGCGGTGAGCGAGGCCGACCAGCGCTGGAACCCGTACCGCGCGCTGCCGTGGATGAGCTGGCTGCACGACTTCCCGCTGGAGTACTCGCCGGCCTACCAGTGGATGGAGTTCCTCACGCGCGTGTTCTCGCCCTATCAGCTCAACCCGCTGAACTTCAACCCGCTGCGCGACGTGCTGGAGGCGCACGTGGATTTCGAGCGGCTGCGGCGCGAGTCGGCCGTGAAACTGTTCCTGTGCGCCACCAACGTGCAGACCTGCAAGGTGCGCATCTTCAGCTGCGCCGACGTGAGCGCGGACGCGGTGCTGGCTTCGGCCTGTCTGCCCTTCGTGTTCCAGTCGGTGATGATCGACGGCGAGCCCTACTGGGACGGCGGCTACATGGGCAACCCGGCCATCTTCCCGCTGATCTACGAGTGCGACGCGCGGGACGTGGTGATCGTGCACCTGAACCCCATCGTGCGCCGGGGCGTGCCGACCACGGCCGGGGAGATCCTGAACCGGCTCAACGAGGTGAGCTTCAACTCCTCGCTGATGCGCGAGATGCGCGCCATCGTGTTCGTCACCGGGTTGATCGAGCGCGGCAAGCTCTCCAGCGACGAGTTCAAGCAGATGCTCATCCACTCGATCCGTGCCGACGACGTGATGAGCGGCTACGGCGCCGCCAGCAAGCTCAACTGCGACTGGAACTTCCTCACCGAGCTGCGCGACGCCGGACGCCTGCACGCCGGGCGCTGGCTGGAGCAGCACTTCGGCGCGCTGGGGGTGCGGTCGAGCGTGGACTTGAGGGGGGAGTTTTTGTGAGGCGTCAAGACCGCACGGGCGACTTGATGCAGTGCCGGTGCCTCGCTGCCCAGCGTCATGAGCGGCGAGATACCGTGAGCTGAAACGCCTCGCTCTCTACTTCGTCATGCCCGCGAAGGCGGGCATCCACGAACGCCGACACGCCACCCTGACGAGGCATTGAGGCAGGCCCGCGTTTGCAGGCTGCGTCCCGGTACTCGTGGATGCCCGCCTGCGCGGGCATGACGGGTCAGGGGGCGGCGCACGTCGGCTCACGGCCGGCGACGGTGTCGTACTCAGACAGTCGTCGCGACCCAAGGAGCTCTCCATGACCCATCTCACGAGCGCCGCCGCCGTGCTCGCCGTCCTGGCCTGCGTCGCCCTGATGGGCTTTGCCATCCAGCGCGGCGGCACCTGCACCGTCGCGGCCGTGGAAGAGGTGTTGCGCCAGCGCAGCGCCCGGCGGTTGCGCGCCATGGGCGAGGCGGCGCTGTGGGTGGCCGGCGGGCTGGCGCTGGCTCAAGTAGCGGGCTGGACCGGCGTCATGCCCGCGCCGCATCCGGTGGGCGTCCACACGGTGCTGGGCGCCGCGCTGCTGGGGCTGGGCGCCTGGATCAACGGCGCTTGCGTCTTTGGCGCCATCGCGCGGCTGGGCTCGGGACAGTGGGCGCAGGCCGCGGTGCCGGCGGGTTTCTACCTCGGCTGCCTGGCGGCGGGCCTGCTGGGACCGCAGCCGGTGGCGGCCACCTCGCCCCCGCCGAGCCTGCTGCCCCAGGCCCCGCTGGCCGCCGGCTTCGTGCTGTTCGCGGCCTGGCGCCTGGCGCGCGGATCGCGCGGCGGCTGGCGCGCCGTGGCGGCGCGGGTGTGGGCGCCGCACGCGGCCACGGCCGTCATCGGCCTCTGCTTCCTGCTGAGCTGGCTGCTGGCCGGCGCCTGGGCCTACACGGATCTGCTGGCGGCGCTGGCGCGGCGCATGGCATCTCACCCGGCCCTGCCGCTGGCGCTACTGACCGCGCTGCTCGGCGGTGCACTGGTGGGCGGCTGGACGGCCGGGCGTTTGAAAAGCCAGCGCCCGACGCCGGCGCAGTGGCTGCGCAGCCTGGCGGGCGGGGCGCTCATGGCGGTGGGCAGCCTGCTGATCCCGGGCTCCAACGACGGCCTGGTGCTGGTGGGGCTGCCGCTGCTGCATCCGCATGCCTGGCTCGCCTTCGGCGTGATGTGCACGGTCATCGCCGCCGCGATGCGGTTGGCGCAGGGGCTCAAGGCGCCGGTGCTGCGCGGGGAGAAACTGCAATGAGCGCGGGCCCGTCCCTGGAACCGTCCGACGGGGCCGATGCCACCGGCGCCACCGGCGCACCTCGCATGGCCCCGGGCTGCGCCACCGCGCTGGGCAACGCGCTCGTGCTGGGCAGCGTGCTGCTGGCGGCGCTGGCCGCGGTGCAGCGCTACACGCAAGTGCTGAGCACGCCGGGCAGCAGCTTCGTGCTGGAGCGCGAGCGCTGCCACGGCATCGTGCGTGCCGGCCGCAATGACTGCGGCACCAGCGTCCACGCCTGCGCGGGCCAGGCGCGCGAGGAGCGGGGCGCGGAGGAATGGATCGTCCTGCCCGCGGGCACCTGTGAGCGCATCGCGGGCGGGCGGCTGCGCGTCGGCGGCACGGGAGCCTGAGCATGGCCGCCGCGTGGCGCTCCTGGCTGCTGCTGAACGCGCCCGGCGCGACGCTGCCGGCGCGGGTACGGCAGGAACTGCGGGCGGAGCAGTTCCGCGCCGAGTTGCTGGTGGCGGGCGTGCAGCTGCTGCTGGTGGGCTTGCTGGCGGTGCTGGTGGGCATCACGCCGCCGGGCTTCGCGCCCGATGCGCCGGTGCAGGCCGCGCCGCTGGGGCTGAGCCTGTTCGCGCTGCTGGTGCTGCTGCGCCTGTACGCGGCCTGGACCGGCCAGCTCGGCCCCCGGCTGCTGGCCGCCGGCGTGGTGGCGGAGATGGGCGTGCTCATCGCCACGCTCTGGCTGCAGCATCTGCAGTACGAGCAGCCGCCGCAGCTGGCGCTCAAGGGCACGGCCTTCGTCTACGTCTTCGTGCTGGTGGGCCTGCGCGCGCTGCGCTTCGAGCCGCTGTGGGTGGCGGTGTCGGGCGGCACCGCCTTGCTGGGCTGGCTGGCGCTGCTGGGCTGGACGCTGTGGAGCGCGCCGGCGAGCCCGATCACCTGGGACTACGTGACCTCGCTGCGCTCGCTGCAGATCCACCTCGGCAGCGAACTGGACAAGCTGCTGGCGCTGGCGCTGTTCACCGCCACGCTGACGCTGGCCCTGGTGCGTGCCCGCGCGCTGCTGCGGCGCGCGCTGGCACAGCAGCGCGCGGCGGCGGACTTGTCACTGTTCTTCGACGACGCGGTGGCACGGCGCATCACGGGCTCGGAGGACGAGCTCATGGCCGGGCAGGGCGAGCTGCGGGAAGCGGCGGTGCTGTTCCTGGATCTGCGCGGCTTCACTGCGGCGGCGGCGCAGCTCGGCCCGCGGGGCGTGATCGCGCTGCTGGGCGAGTACCAGCGGCTGATCGTTCCCATCCTGCGGCGCCACGGCGGCAGCGTCGACAAGTACCTGGGTGACGGCATCCTGGCCAGCTTCGGCGCGGTGGCGCCGGACCCTGCCTGCGCCGCGCGGGCGCTGCGCGCGGTGGACGAGATCGTGCTGGCGGTGGACGGCTGGCGCGCGCGGCGGCGGCAGGCCGGGCTGGCGGCGCCGGACGTGGGCGCCGGGCTGGCGGCGGGGGAGGTGGTGTCGGGCATCGTCGGCGATGGCCGGCGGCTGGAATACACCGTCATCGGCGACGCCGTGAACCTCGCGGCCAAGCTGGAGAAGCACAACAAGGCCCAGGGCACGCGGGCGCTGGCCACGCGCGAGGCTTACGCGCTGGCGCGGGCGCAGGGCTACGAGGGGGAGAAGCGGCTGTGCTTGGGCGCCGCGGTGGCCGGCGTGGCGGCGCCTATCGATCTGGCGGTGCTGGCGGACACGACGGCTCGTTGAGGTTTCCGGGCCGGAAATGAAAAAAGCCAGCGCAGTGCGCTGGCTTTTTCGTTGGTGCCCAGGAGAGGACTCGAACCTCCACGGAGTTACCCGCTAGTACCTGAAACTAGTGCGTCTACCAATTCCGCCACCTGGGCAGGTGTTCGTCTCAGAAGCTGCGCAGTTTAGCAGCGTTTTTAGCGACTACACAAGCGTTTCTATCGATTTTTCAGGGCGGATGCCGTTTCGCCGAAGCCGGTGGCCTCGTCGAGCCGGCGGCGGTAGAGCGCGGCCACCAGGTCCGACTGCGTGACCATGCCGACCAGGCGCCGATCGGCGTCCACGACCGGGATGTGGTGCAGCCCCAGGTCCGACAGCAGCGGCACGAGCTCGACGATGGGCGTGTCCACGCCGGCGGTGTGCACGCGGGCGGTCATGATCTGGCCCACCGCCTCGGGCTTCTCGGTGTGCGTCAGGCCGCTGGGTCGCAGGAAGTCGCGCAGCTTGCGCGACCAGCCGTCGTGGCGGTCCAGGCCGGCGTGCTTCATGAAATCCACCAGCGTGAGGATGCCGATGACGTGCCGGGCCCGGTCCACCACCGGCAGCGCCTTGACGCGGTGGCCGCGCAGCTGGTTCCAGGCCTCTGTCAGCGAGGTGCCGAACTCCACCGTCACCACGTCGCGCGACATGATGTCGCCGCAGCGGATCACGCCGAATCGGCGCTGGTAGGCCTGGGCCTCGGCCTGGTGCAGCAGGTCTTCCAAGTCGTCGGGGTCCACGTCCAGCACCTGCCCGTAGCGGTGCAGCACCACCTCCAGGTCCTCGTGCGTGAAGCCCAGGCGCTGGTTGGGCGCGGCATCGGCGGTGCCGTGGCCGGGCGCTGGCGGGGCGGCGCGGTGCGGGTAGGCGCGGCCGGTGACGTTGTTGTAGAGAACGGCCGCCAGCAGCAGCAGCGCCGTGTTCAGCCCGACGGGCATGAGTACGAAGCTGAAACCTTGGGCCTGCAGTGCCGAGCCGCCCAGCACGGCCGAGACGGCGATGGCGCCGCCCGGCGGGTGCAGGCAGCGCAGCCAGAACATGGCCAGCAGCGCCAGCATCAGCGCCAGGCCCGCCGACAGCGGCGAGGTGCCCAGCGCCAGCACGCAGGCCACGCCCATGGTGGCCGACACCATGTTGCCGCCCAGCACCGACCAGGGCTGCGCCAGCGGGCTGGCCGGCAGCGCGAACAGCAGCACCGCCGAGGCGCCCATGGGCGCGATCAGCCAGGGCTGGCCGGCGGCGAGCATCGAGCGCGCCATCAGCGCGGTGGCCAGGATGCCGACCAGGCCGCCGGCCGCGGCACGCCAGCGCTCCCGCGGCGCCACGTCCAGGCGTGGCGGCAGCAGCCGCTTCAGGGAGGAAAGACGGGGAGAAGTGGGGGTAGTGGTAAGCGACGACACGGACTTCAAGGAAGGTCGGCGAGGGCGGGAGTCTGCGCGCTGCCCTAAATCGGTGCAGGCGCAGGGTCAGAGATGGGCAGGGCACCCCGCCCTGCCCAGGAAGGCTCCCGGGTTCAAGCCGCCTCTTCCAGCGCCTCCAGCGGCCCGAAGAACTCCCAGCGCAGCCGTTCTTCCGGCACGCCCAGCGCCAGCGCCAGGCGGCGCACCTGCTGCATGAAGGGTTTGGGGCCGAGGAAGTACAGGTCCACGTCGCGGTCCGCGGGCAGGTGCTGCACCAGCACCTGGGACGTGAGGCGGCCCACGGCGTGCGGCTTGTCGCCCGCGCGCGGCTCGTCGTAGAGGAAGAAGGCCTGCACGTTCGGATGCTCGGCCGCCAGCGCCTGCACGCGCTCGCGGAAGGCGTGCACGCCGCCGTGGCGCGCGGCATGCAGGAAGTGCACGGGGCGGCCGGTGGCGGCCACGGTCTCCAGCATGCTCATCGCGGGCGTGATGCCCACGCCGCCGGTGATCAGCAGCAGCGGGCGCGTGGCGTCGAGCTTGTCCAGCACGAACTCGCCCGCGGGTTGCTGCACCTGCAGCTCGGTGCCGACCTGGGCCTGGTCGTGCAGCCAGTTCGACACCTTGCCGCCGGGCTCGCGCTTGACGCTGATGCGCCAGGTGTCTTGCCCCGGCGCGCCGGAGAGCGAGTAGTTGCGCCGCGTGGGCTGGCCGTCGATGTTGAGCACCAGCGTCAGGTACTGGCCGGGGTGGTACGCCGGCAGCGCACCGCCGTCCACGGGGGCCAGGTAGAAGGAGGTGATCAGTTCGCTCTCCACCTCGCGGCGCGCGACGCGGAAGGCGCGCGTGCCGCGCCAGCCGCCCACGCGCTCGGCGTTGCTGGCGTACACCTCCTCCTCGGCCTGGATCAGCACCTGCGCCAGCGCGCCGTAGGCCTCGGCCCAGGCGTTGATGATGTCGTCGGTGGCGGCCGCGCCCAGCACCTCGCGGATGGCGCGCAGCAGGTACTCGCCGACGATGGGGTAGTGCTCGGGCAGCACACCCAGCGCCACGTGCTTGTGCACGATGCGCGGCAGCTCGCCGGCGATCTTGTCGAGGCGGTCGATGTGCGCCGCGTAGGCCAGCACCGCGTGCGCCAGCGCGCGCGGCTGCGAGCCATGCGCCTGGTGCGCCTCGTTGAAGAAGGCCTTCACTTCCGGGCGCTCGCGGAACATGAGCGGATAGAAGTGCTTCGTGATCGCCTCGCCGTGCTCCTGCAGCACGGGAACGGTGGCTTTGACAAGTTCAATGGTCTTGGGGGACAGCATGTGGAAGCTCCTGAAGCAGAACCTTTGTTCCATATCAAGTTGCGGGCCTGCCCGCCGGCGTGCGCCAAGTACTTGATTCATCTCAATTCCATGCCCGCGGTGGTCTTTTTCACTCGGATTAGCGCGTGGTCGAATAGACAACAATGTGGTCATGAAGACCGAGATGACAGGTGTAGCGGCAGAGGACGTGCGCTACGCCGAGCTGTTGGCCGCCGTGCGCGGCATGGCGCAGGCGGACGCAGTGGCGCTGCTGCGGCTCGAAGGCGAGGTGCTGGTGCCGGTGGCGGTGCAGGGCCTGAGCGAGGAGGCGCTGGCGCGGCGCTTCCCGGTGCAGGCCCATCCGCGGCTGGCGCTGCTGCTGCGCAGTCCGCAAGGGCAGCGGCTGCCGGCGGACTGCAGCCTGCCCGACCCCTACGACGGGCTGGTGGCGCACCAGCCCGAGATCCTGCCGGTGCACGACTGCATGGGCGCGCCGCTGCGGCTGGATGGCCAGACCTGGGGCCTGCTGACACTGGACGCGCTGCAGCCCGGGCGTTTCGACACGGTGCAGGCGCAGCTGCCGGCGCTGGCGCGGCTGGTGGAGCAGGGCATTGCGGCGGCACAGACCATCCGCGCGCTGGCCGACAGCGCCGAGCAGGCGCTGGCGCGGGCCGAGGCGCTGCGCGACGAGGGCCAGCGCGCGCCGCGCGAACTGCTGGGCCGCAGCCCGGCGATGCAGCGGCTGCAGCGCGAGATCGCCACCGTCGCCGCCTCGGAGCTGACGGTGCTGATCCTGGGCGAGACCGGCGTGGGCAAGGAACTGGTTGCCCGCCGGCTGCATGCCCAGTCGCTGCGCCATGCGCAGCCGCTGGTGCAGGTGAACTGCGCGGCGTTGCCGGAGACGCTGGCCGAGAGCGAACTGTTCGGCCACCGGCGGGGCGCCTTCACCGGCGCGACGCAGGCGCGCGCGGGGCGCTTCCAAGTCGCCGACGGCGGCACGCTGTTCCTGGACGAGGTGGGCGAGCTGTCGCTGCCGGTGCAGGCCAAGCTGCTGCGCGTGCTGCAGAGCGGTGAAGTTCAGCGCCCGGGCAGCGACGAGGTGGTGCACGTGGACGTGCGGGTGATCGCGGCGACGAACCGTGACCTGGCGGAGGAAGTGGCGGCCGGGCGCTTCCGCGCCGATCTCTACCACCGGCTGTCGGTGTACCCGCTGCGCGTGCCGCCGCTGCGCGAGCGCGGGCGCGACGTGCTGGCGCTGGCGGAGAGTTTTTTGGAGGAGAACCAGCACCGCCTGGGCGCGCGCAACCTGCGCCTGTCGCCGGCGAGCAAGGCGCTGCTGTTGCACCAATCCTGGCCGGGCAACGTGCGCGAGCTGGAGCACCTGATCAGCCGCGCCGCGCTGCGCGCCCGCATGGAATCAGGCAAGGGCCGCTGGATCGCGATCGAGCCCCGGCACCTGCTGGGCGAGGCGGGCATCGCCGGCGCCGGGATGCCGGTGGCGGCGCCAGCGCCGGCTGCCGCGGGCGGCG
>NZ_CALAOH010000124.1 GCF_937926365.1 uncultured Azohydromonas sp.
AAGGTCCTGCGAAGTGCGTGCGTCGAACATGGCGCTCTCCTGGGAAAGGAGGGCGCCGGCGGGTCACGTGGGCCAGGGGAAGGGCCGGGAACCGGTCAGGGGTAGGACCGGCGGCGACCCGCCGGTCGCCCGCCAGCCGGGTGGGCTGGCGGGGAGAGTAAAGCAGTGCTTTAGGCCGAAGTCAAGCGGCGCTTTAGGGCTTTAGTTTTTCGCTGTAGATGACGGCGTCGGAGGTGGCGCAGACCAGGCCAACCAACGTCCCTGGGATGCCGAATCTTCTCGCCCTGCTTTCCACGGGGTACCTGATCGTCGCGCTGCTGTAGTAGGGCTCCCCCTCGATCACTTTGGGCTCCCTTACGGACATGACATACCCCAAGCGGATAGCCCGCCCTCTCAATGCGCGCGCGTCCTCGAGCGGAACGGGGCACTCGAATGGAAGCCGGGGATCGCCCAGTTTCGAGCGGAAGCGAGGGCCTGACAGAGCCTTCTTGGGGAACAGGAAGTAGAGGTCCTTGCGCTCTTCGGACCGCACGCGTGCCTTCGCGCCAAAGGCGTTGGTGCCGTCGTACTCACTGGTGTCCCTGAGCAAACTCGCGAACTCGCATGCGTACCCCTCTTTGAAGGGGTACTCACTCGTGCAGTGGATCGGATGGGCGCGAGCGTAGACCTGCCTGTCAGCGTCGTACTCCATGTTCGACATCTGGGGGAAGAACAGATACGCCGCGTCCAGCGAGATCGGGGCGATGAGCTCACCGCTGTTTGCGGTCCTGGTGGCAAACTCTGCCGAGGTCTCGTACTCGTCCTTCTCGAAATGCTTCATCTTGTCCTGAAGCATGGAGAAGAAGTGGCTCAAGTCCACGCCCTGGGCTGTTGGTGCGTCGAAGTCGAACTCCAGCGGCGCCCACGCCGGCACCTCTATGGCCGATGCAGGCTCGGCCTCTTCTGCCGCCTTGGCCTCGGGCGGGTTCTGTGGAGTACATGCCGCCACGGCCAACACGCAGGCAACGCTGACCCACTTCCTCCCCATGCCAGTTCCCTCAGCTCAGTCGATCAATTCGATTCCGCAGGTATACCTTGCCGCCGATCAGTGCCTCGGGCGGGAGCGGGAAAGCAGGGTAGAGCGCCGCGTTGGCGGACACCACATAGATCGCGCTGCCGCGATCCTGCAGGCCCTTGATCTGCTGCCCGTTACCGGTGTTGATGAGGTAGATGCCGTCGCCTTCGAAGGACGTGATCCCGGTGTCCACAATCAGGGTCTCACCAGGTTGGATGATCGGCAGCATCGAGTCACCGCGGCCGGTCACCAAGACGAGACGCCCAGGGGGCGGCACGAAACCCACCACCGACCGCAAGTAGGCCGGTCGGAAGTCCATTGAGCGGATTACCTCCGGGAAGTCCTCGTTCGTACGCCCATCCCCCATATCTGCCTCCCCCTCAAGCTGGTACACGCGGACATGATCACGGGCGGCACTCTCACGGTCTGAGATGTACACGGGGCCAGGTTCCCGGACGACGCGAACGTTCTCCGGCTCGTGCATGCCGAAATGGGAGAGAGGCTTGCCGGTCAGCTCGGCCAGGAGCGGCAAACGGTTCTTGTTGAGCTTGCCGGTCCGCAGCCAGCCTGACACGGCCTGTTCGGTGATGCCGAACGCGGCAGCGATCTCTTTCTGGGTGCGCCCGGACTCCTCGATTGCAGTCCGGATCGCGGCGGCCATGGATTGGGCGTCAAGCATCGCTTGATTGTGATTGCTCTAACTGGATGGGGGAATAAAGCGCCGCTTGACACACACTAAAGCGGCGCTTTAGTGTGTGCGCCCATGAACCCGATCAACGAAGCGGTTTCGGCATTTGAGGGCGGCCAGGCTGGTCTGGCTCGGTATCTGGGCGTGAGCCCGCAGGCCGTCAGCCAGTGGGTCACCGGGCGGCGCCCGGTACCGCCGAAGCATGCACTGGCCATCGAGCGCGCCACGGGAGTTCCCAGCGCTCAGCTGAGGCCCGACGTGTTCGGGGCACAAGAGCAGGGTGCCTCCCATGCCGCGTAACACCAGCTCCAGCCATCCCACCGGAGAAGCTCCCATGAACATCGTGGAACGGGCGCGCGTCGCCCTGCGCAACTGGATCAACAAGCCCAGCCAAGCCGAAGCCAAGCACTCCGCGGAGCAGCGGGCCGAGGGCCGAGAGGCCGCGCGGCGGGTACGGGAAGAGACCCTGCGCGACACGCTTAACCAGATCGGCACCGCCTTCGACCAGGAGGCGGAGTGGCAGCGCAACAAGGGTACGCAGTCGTACCAGCTGTGGCTGGAATCCCAGCGCGCCTGGGTACAGCGGTTGGAGGCTGAGGGCGCCCCCGGCGAACTCGACGTTCGCGGCCGGGCGCTGCTCCGGGCCAAGGTCGACGAGCGCCTCAGCCCCCTGGCGCTGGCTACGGCAGGTTGAGCAGCTTGCGCGCCTCGGCCTTGATCGCCGTGTTCAACACTCCGCCACCCAGGAACAGGCCGCCGTCGAACACGCTGGCCATGTCCTGTCTGGCCCGGGGGCTCAAGGTCTGCACGTATGCGGACACGCCTGAGATGGCCAGTTCCAGCGTCGCCAAGCGCTGCGTGAGCCCTTGCACCTTGAGCTCCAGGTGCTGCACGGCCTGCGCCGTCGCCAGTTGTTCGTCGTTGTTCATGCCGTCCTCCTCGCGGTTGGTTGCCTCGGTGGCACGACCAGCCTACCGCGGGGCGGGCGGCGCCTTCTCCAGTCGGGCGATGAGCAATGTCTGATTTGCTAGCCACCACGGTCGTTCCCTTGGACGGCGCCCTTGGCAACAGCGAGGTCGGCGTCCTGCTGGACGCGCCGGCGGCGGAAGCCGTCGAGGTCGAGGATCTTTGCCTCACCCCGGACGAGTGGCTGGCCCTGCGCCTGGCGCCGGCCGAACATCACCGCAACGACGCGGCTCCGGCCCGTGCGCATGTCGACCAGGCGCAGGGCATTGAGGGCAGGGCATGCGATCGGTGTCGTCATGCCGCGCATGCTGCGGCGCGGAAGGCGGTCGCCGCATGAAGCCCGTGCCTCAGTTTCTGCCGCCTCGCCAGTCGATCATCTACGCCTTCACCCGGCGGATGCTCGACGAGACTGGCGCGAACGCCAACAGCTTCGCCATGGCGCTGGCCGAGAAGTACCTGGCGCTGACCGCGCCGGACGTGCGCCAGGTGAAGTTCCGGCTGGGCGAGGGCGACGAGCTGATCGCCGCCATGCGCAACAACGGCCAGATCCTGCGCCGCTACATGGACGGCACGGTCAAGGTGCTGCCGGCGGATCTGGAAGACGCCTGGCTGCTGGCCCTGCCGCAGCCGTACCGCGACGAGTGCGAGCGCGCCCTGGCGGCGCGCCGTGGCCTGCTGGCCGTGCGCATGCCCGAGGGCCCGGCCTCCACGATGGGCTCGGTGGCCGAGCTGTTCCAGGGCTACAGCAAGCTGATGGAAGCGGTGGCCCCGGCGCTGGCCGATGGCCGGCTCGGCCCGGAAGACCGTGCCCACGCGCCGCGGATCAAGCAGGAAGGGCGCCGGGTTGTCGCCGCCGTGCTCAGCCTCGAGCACGAGCTGGACGTGGCCGTGTATGGCGAGGCCGAGGGTTGATCGCCATGGCCCGGGACACGCGCTGGATGCACCCGCCGGCCCGTCCCACCACCGCCACCCGGCGTGCCCTGGCCGGCATTGCCGCCGTGCTGGACGAGCCGGTGCGGGAGCGCTCCAGCGACGACCTGCTGGCCGAGCTGGAACAGCGGCGCATCGATGCGCAGGCTGCGACCGGCGGGCAGGGCGACCTGTTCCGCGGGAGGGCGTCCTGATGGCGCACCACGTCGTATGGGGTCACGGCCGCAGCTGGATCGTGCACCGCGTGGAGGACGACCGGATCACCTGGGCGTCGCGCTGGATGCCGACCCGGGCCCGGGCTCAGGCACTCGCCACGGCGCTAACCCCGCCCTCATCAGCGGCAGTTGGAACCCCGGATCGATCGCGCCAGCTGGGAGCATGTACCCCCATGACGACGCAACGAACCACAGTCGCCCCCCGGGGTGCCACCGCATGAGCGTAAGCAGGTGCATGGGACTGGCCATTGAGATCGCCCGCCGGCCGCGCAGTGAGTGGGCGGATGCGATCGCGCGCGTTCGGCCCCAGTGTCCGCACAGCGATTGCACGGGCGGCATCGGCTGCCAGCAGCGCATCCGGGAATACCTCCAGCTGCAGTGGCGGATGCTCGCCCGCCGCGAGGCGGGGAAAGGGGGCGGTCGGTGAGCCTGCACGCCCAAGTGGACATCCATGGCCTCAAGGCCCGAGTGGACCTGGTTGAGGTCGTGCGCCGCTATGTGCCCGCGCTGAAGAAGCAGGGCAGGGAGTGGCTCGGCCTCTGCCCCTTCCACGCGGAGAACTCCCCGTCGTTCTACGTCCTGCCGGCCAAGGGCTACGTGCATTGCTTCGGTTGCGGGGCGCACGAGGACGTCGTCGGCTTCCTGGCACGCATCACCGGCTGCACCTTCATCGAAGCCTGCCAGCAGCTGGATGGCCAGCAGTTCGCGACCGCTCGTGAGGGTGTCCGCGTCGAGGATCCAGCGCCGCTCGCCGGTACGTGGGTGCCAATAACGCCTGTTCCCGACAGCGCGCCGGATCTGATGGCCACCAACGGCTGGACGGTACGGCTGTGGAATCCCAAGTCGGGGAAGCTGCGGGCGATGAAGCCCTCGCGAGTGGATCCCTACCGCGACGCGGAGGGCCGACTGCTGGGCTACGTCCTTCGTGCGGACACCACCGACCGCAACACCGGCAAGGCCAAGAAGTGGACCCCCACGGTGACCTGGTGCGCCGGGCCAGATGGAAAGCAGCAGTGGTGCCTGCAGCACTGGCCGGCGCCGCGGCCGCTGTGTGGTCTGGATGCGCTGTCGGCCAAGCCTGACGCACCGGTGCTGATCGTCGAGGGCGAAAAATGCCGCGCGGCTGGCGCTGGCGCGTGGCCACAGTACGCGGTCGTGACGTGGCCGGGCGGCAGCAATGGACTGGCCAAGGTGGACTGGCGGCCGCTCGCCGGCCGCGAGGTTGTGCTGTGGCCGGACGCCGACGAGCCGGGCCTCAAGGCCATGGTCGGGTGGAGCAACGACGCCGGTCGCAGCGTGGCCGGGGTGGCGGCGTACGCCGCCCGTGTTGGGGTTCGCTCCATCCGTCTGGTGGATACGGCCGGGCAGGCGCGCGGCTGGGACGTTGCGGACGCCCTGGAGGTAGATGGCTGGACTCCCCGACAGCTGGCGGCCTGGGCCGCCGCCCGCGTGGTCGACGTGACCGTGGTGCGGGCATGAGGTCCGAGGGCACGCAGCTGGACCTGATGCGCCACGCGCCAGCCGAACTTGCGCGCGCGTGCCGGGTGGCAGCGGAGACCGCCCTGATCAACCCATACGAATCACAGGCCGACCGCCAGGCGCGTGCGGCCGCATATCTGGCCGAGGCGGCGCGCCTTGGGCAGCTGGAGCAACACCGGGGATGAGCGTGCCGAAGCGCAAGAGTATGACCGTCATCGACGGCGGCAAATCGACAGGGGGTAGTGCAGGCGGGGGCGGGACCGGCGGAGACCGGCCGGACGACTCCTGGCGCGATGCGCTCACCTTCACCCGCGACGGCAATGTCGAGGGGAAGCTGCACAACCTGATGCTGATCATGGAGAACGATCCGCGCCTGGCTGGGCTGTGGTGGCTCAACGAGTCCAGCAACCAGATCGAGCTGACCCGGGATGCGCCGTGGCGGGGCGGCAATCGCCGCGAGTTCGTCGATGCGGACGCGTATGAGCTGGCCGCATGGCTGCAGAACCCCGGCACCTACGCGGCCAACTGCAGCGATGACGGCGTGCTCAAGGCAGTGGTGGCAGTGGCCAGGCGCTACCGCCGACACCCGATCCGCGAGTACCTCACGGCCCTGAAGTGGGACGGCACACCGCGCGTAGAAAGCATGCTGGTTGACCTGTTTGGGGCGCCGGACAACGCCTACAGCCGGCGCGCAGCGCTGTGTTTCGCGGTGAGCGCGGTAGCGCGCATCCTGTGGTTCGACCCGAAGCAGCCCGCCGTGGGTGCCCAGGTGGACTTCATGCTGGTGCTGGAAGGTGAGCAGGGCAAACGCAAGTCCAGCGCCCTGCGTGCCCTGTTCGGCAGCGACTGGTTCGTGGAAACCAGCGAGTCGCCGACTGGCAAGGACTTCTACCAGGTGATCCAGGGCGTCTGGGGTGTCGAGATCGGCGAGATGGACTCGTTCGGCAAGGCCGACGTCACCGCGGTCAAGACGGCCATCACCCGGCGCGTGGACAAGTTCCGTGCTCCCTATGAGCGGGTGCCCCGATCCTACCGACGCGAGTGCGTGTTCGCCGGCACCACCAACGAGCACCAGTACCTGCGCGACCCCACCGGTGGCCGACGCTTCCTGCCCGTGCGGACCGAAGGCGACGTGCGGCTGGACCTGATCGTGGAGCTGCGGGACCAGCTGTGGGCCGAGGCCGTGCATCTGTTCGACCAGGGCTTCAGCTGGTGGGAGTTGCCGGCGGAGGCCTCCGAGGAGCAGGAAGCCCGCTACATGAGCGACAGCTGGGAGGACCGAATCCTCCGCTGGCTCGCCGGCAAGATGCCGGGCGAGAACGCCTACCCGCCGCGCGTCGGGGTGGGGTGGGGTGAGTTCGCCGAGTGGACGACCACCGACGAGCTGCTGCGCTACGCGATCGGCGCGGACGCATCCAAGCATGGCAAGCCGGAGCAGATGCGCATCTCCGCCGTCATGAAGCGCCTGCACTGGCGCAAAGAGCGGCGTCTGGTCGAGGGGCTGCGGATCTACGTCTGGGAGCCGACCGCGGCCGCAGAGCGGCCACAGGCAGCCGCCAGGCCGATCAACGCGATGGAGGGCGACGATGACCCGCCGTTCTGATCGATTGCCCAACCTGCCCAACCTCTGCCCAACCTCGCTGCCCAACCTCAGCCCTTGTGCCGTGGGGGTCTGCCCAACCTGCCTAACTTTTCGGCCTCGCGCGTACATGTACTGCACCGATTTGCACGATCTAGAAAACTCAAAACAGGTTAGGCAGGTTGGGCAGGTTGGGCAGAGCCTTGCGCCGCAAGGGATTCCGGCTGCCCAACCTCTGCCCAACCTCGCCCGAGGTTGGGCAGTGCCGTGTTCCACGGGAATCCGGCGTCACCAGGCAGGTGCGGCGGGGACGAGGGCATGGGTCCTCCCGGCACCCGCGCGCACTGCGGGTAGCAAGGCCGCAATTTGCGTGCATCTTCCCGTTCCGGGTTTGGTTCCGTTGGTACCGGGTGGTTCCGCATGAGTTCCGGAACTGACCAGGCCTACATGTCCACGGCGGAGTACGCCGCGCACCGCGGCTGCAGTGACTCTTTCGTCCGCCGCCTGCGCCGCGAGGGCAAGCTTGTTTGCGACGGCCGGCGGATCCACGTGGCGGAAAGCGACCGGCTGCTGGCCAACATCACCGACCCTGTGCGTGGTGGCGATCGCACGCAGCCAGCGGGGGGCGCGGCGAGTCGCGCTGCAGCGGCGGACGAGGTGCAGGAGGCGATCCGCCGCGAGCGGATGGCCAAGGCCCGCTTGGCGGAGCTGGAGCTTGGCGAGGCGGCGAAGGAACTGGTGCGCGCCGAGGGCGTGCGCCGCGCGGTTTTCACGCTGGCGCGTGACGCGGTCAACAGCTTGCAGGGCATGCGTGGTCGCTTGCGCGACCGGCTGGCAGCGACCTCCGACCCTCGCGAGGTAGACCGGCTGCTGGAGGAAGAGATCGTCGCCCTCTGCTCGCGCATGCGCGAGTCGGCGAAGGCACTGGGAACCGACGCGGCGCCGGCGCCCGCAGGCCCAGACGCGGACGCCGTGGACGCCCCTGAGGCTGACGTGGAGGATGCCGAGTGAGCCTGGACATGTTCGCCATGGACGTGCCGCTGCCGTGCGCCGAGGGGCTGGTCCGCGACGCCTGGGAAGAAGGCTGGACCCTGCCGGAACGCCTGGACGTCTCGGACTGGGCTGACAAGCACCGCGTCATCGCGAAGGGCGCGGGCGCCGAGCCGGGGCAGTGGGTCACCGACCGCCATCCGCCGCTGCGCGAAATCATGAACTGCCTCAGCGAGCACAGCCATGTGCGGCTCGTGGATTTCATGAAGAGCGCGCAGGTCGGCGCCACGGAGATCGGCATCAACTGGGCGGGCTACGTCATCGACCGCGGCCTGGACTCGATGATCGTGGCCCAGCCGGTGAAGGAGCTGGCGAAATCCTGGACCACCAGCAAGTTCGACCCCGCCATCGTCGAGATGCCGGAGCTGCTGGCCAAGCTGGACGCCGACAACACCTTCGAGAAGCGGTTCCCCGGCGGGACCATGTGGGTCATCTGGGCGAACTCGTCCAAGCAGCTTCGCCAGCGCACGGCCCGATACATCTTCGCCGACGAGGTGGACGAGTACCCGCGCGACATCGGAGGGCAGGGGCCGGCGGACCAGCAGCTGGCCGCCCGCGGCATGTCATACGGTGAGCGCGCCAGGGTGTACCGCGCGTGCACGCCCACCATTGCCGGCGCCAGCGCGATCGAGGCGGGGTTCCTGGAGGGCGACCAGCGCTACTACCACGTGCTGTGCCCGCATTGCGGCGGTGAACAGGTGCTCGAGGTGGAGCGCCTGACGCCGCGCGGCACCTTCGCCTGTGCGGTCAACGGCTGCGAGATCGAGGAGCACCACAAGACCGAGATGTTCCGCGAGGTCGGTTACGGCGGCACGGCGCGCTGGGTACCGCACAACTCGTCCGCGCCGGACTGGCATCGCAGCTACCACCTGTGGGCTGCCTACTCGCCGCTGGGCCTTGGCCTGTCGTGGCGCAACATCGCCGACAAGCGGGCCGAAGCCGAGCGCAATCCTGAGCTGGCTGCCGGCTTCCGCAACCTGGTGCTGGGGATCACCTTCGAGGGCGACCGACAGGAGCAGGACGCGGACGTGGTGGCGACGCTGGCTGAGCCCGGCGTGCACCGCGGCACCGTGCCGCATGGCGGCCTGGTGCTGAGCGCTGGCGTCGACTTCCAGCACGACCGGGCAGAGGTGCAGATCATCGCCACCGGGCGCGGCCAGCGTCGGTGGGTGGTGGACTACCAGGTGGTCGACCTGGATCCGACGTTGCCGGAGACCTATGTCGCCCTGGACGAGCTTCTCCAGGGCACCTGGCGCACCCGGCAGGGCGTGGACATGCCGATCAGCGCGGTGGCGCTCGACGGCGGCAACTGGACCGAGATGGTGGCGCAGTTCGTGAAGCGGCTGGTCGGCAGCTCCGGCTCTGCCCGCGTGCTGAAGACGTCTGCCGGATTCGTGAAG
The DNA here is from genome assembly GCF_937926365.1 of uncultured Azohydromonas sp. GTDB lineage: Bacteria > Pseudomonadota > Gammaproteobacteria > Burkholderiales > Burkholderiaceae_C > Azohydromonas. Next base: position 9,362 of record NZ_CALAOH010000124.1, read on the forward strand.
CAACACCTCTACCTGGTACGCGGCCGTGCCGAGAGGCAGTCGGACCGGGCCGTCTACCGCCCGAAGAAGACCGAGATCAACCAGCGGGAGAAGACCATCGCGCGGAGCGTGGGCGTCTGGGGCGTCGGCACGTCGGTGCTCAAGCACATGGTGTGGGGCTGGCTGAACGCCGCGATCGCGGCGCGGGACAGCGCCCAGGAGCAGGGCGAGGCGGAGGATCTGTCTGCGCGCATGCTGCGCTTCCCTGGCGGGCGTGGCGACGCAAAGCCTGATCCGTTTAACCCGGACCCCGGTGCGCTACTGGAGACGTACTGGAAGGGGCTGACCTGCGAATACTACGACCAGGACGCCGGCCGGTGGATCGCTCCGAAGGGTGCCCGCAACGAGCCGCTGGACACGCTGGTGTACGCGGTCTGGGCCTCCCTGGCGCCGGCCATCAAGGCCGACGCGATGCGCGACAGCCAATGGGAGGCGCTGGAGGCGGTGTACCAGCCAGTGGCGCCTGATCTCTTCAGCGGCTTTGCGCCGGAAGCGGACGGCGGAGCCGCGGCCGAGAAACTCGGCTCCGATTCCCGTGGAACATCACAGCCCGCCGCGCAGGTTGCGGCGAGGCCGCCTGTCGCCCCGCCGCCGCGCTGGCAACGGGGCATGCGAAGCAAGGGGGTGCAGTAGATGGCCAACCTGAAACAGGTCGACGCAAGGCTGCGGGTCTGGGCCGCGGCGCTGGTTGGCGACCAGGTGCAGCGCTCCGCGCGAACGGGTGGCGAGCGCATCGACGCGCTTCCGGATCAGCTGCAGGCCGCGATCGAAGTGATGGAGGTGGAGACGCTGGTCCAGCGCATGGAGCGGTCTGGGCGCTGGAAGGAGGGCAGGGTGCTACGGACCGAGTACATGCTGGCCGGCCTGCCGGAGCGGGAGAGGCTGGCATACCTCAGTCGCAACGGCGCGGCCATGAGTCGCACGAGCTACTACGCCTATCTCACCAGTGCTAAAGCCTACGTTGAAGGTGCTCTCAGCTCCGCCCCTGCAGCGCCCGGGGCGTCCATTCGCATGGGTATGGTCGGGTGAAGTAGGCGAAACTGGGGTTCTTGCGCTCGGTGGAATATATGTGGTTATATTTTGCCGACCAGATTGCAGTCGAGGCAGCGAGTGAGCGGACAAGCCGAGGTTGAAGCCGTTTTGGAACCCTACGTCGGCGCGCTGCGTCAGATTGTCCTGGAGGCTTGGGCGCAATGGATGGCAAGCGATAAGCCCGCCCGCTGGTTAATGAAGCGGAGTCGTGCATCGTTCGTCTGGGAGGAGATGATTGAAGCGGCTCACCGCCTCCTGGGGTCAGACCCGAGGGTCACGATCATCCGTAAGCACGAAACCTTCTACTTCGTGCTTGACGGACGCTTTGCGTTCCGGTTCAAGCATTGTGACCAGGATGGCTTTACGAGCAACTATCCGACTCAGGCAGCGCTGGACTTCCACGATCAAGCGGAGGGGCTGAGTGGCATCCCAACGGCATTGAAGTTTGAAGTGGGGTACGTCCTCAACCCGACAGAGACCGCAGTGGCCGACATCAGGGTCGTGGCGCGACGCGGGTCCGTAGTCGACTGGCAGTTCTCGATCCTCAACCGTGGTGAGGCCGCTACGCCTGTCACTGCTTTGCCCATCGCACCCACGCCTGCCGCACCGCCTGTCGCTTCGCGCAAGCCGCTCGTTCGCGTAAAATCCCGCGCCGCAGAAGAGAAGCAGTCTGAGAAGTCGTGATGAACAGCCCGGTCGCTAATCCGGCGGTAGTGAAGGTTGCGCGGCAGGCAAGGGGGCTCAGTCAGGCACAGCTCGCCGATCAGGCGGACGTAAGTCAGGCCGCGGTGTCCAAGCTGGAAGCCGGGATCATGCAACCCACCGCGGAGTTGATTGAAAAGCTCGCGGGCGTGCTTTCGTTCCCGGTGACTCTGTTCTATGAAACAGACCCCATTTTTGGGGTGCCTGTGAGCGTGAGCTACAGGAAGCGGGCGAGCGTAGGGGCTCGGGCTATCGATCGGCTGGAGGCGGAGATAAATCTCCGCCTGATGCATCTACGGCGCCTCCTGAGTTCGATCGAGCATGTGCCGGAGCTTCCCTTCCCAGAACTCGACGTCGATAGTTTTGGGGGGAGCGGGACGCGAGTTGCGCAGCTGGTGCGTCAGCACTGGGGGGTGCCAAGCGGGCCGCTGATCGACCTCACGTCACTGGTGGAGCGTGCCGGGTGCATCGTGCTCCCGTGCGAGTTCGAGAGTCTGGGTGTTGACGGTCTGACTCTGCGGCCCCCTGGACTGCCAGTGTGTATCTTCCTCAATTCGAGCATGCCTGGTGACCGTCAAAGGTTCACCCTTGCGCACGAGTTGGGGCACGCAATCATGCATCGTTTGCCCAGCGCAGAGATGGAGCAGCAGGCGGATGACTTCGCAGCTGAGATGTTGATGCCCGCACGGGACATGATTGATGCATTTGCAAGCGGGATCAGTCTGGCTCGTCTTGCTGCGTTGAAGCCTATCTGGCGCGTCTCGATGGCTGCGCTGCTGTACCGAGCAAAGGCGCTGGGCTGTATATCGACCCCCCAAAGTCAGGCCCTCTGGCGGCAGATGAGTGCGCTTGGCTATCGGCGCCAGGAGCCACCGGAGACGGCTGTACCTGCCGAGCGGGCGACGGTATTCGCAGATATCTTGCGGGCGTACCGTGAGGAGCTGGGCTATAGCCTGTCCGAGTTGGCTCAGCTGCTCCACATGCACGCCGACGAACTTCGAGGTAAGTACGGCTTGATAGATAAGCCCCCTGCCGTTCACCTGCGACTGGTGAAGTAGCTTCGGGTGTTGCGTCCGGACATTGCATGACAAGAATGGGTAAGCGGCGAGGTAGCCGCTGCCCAGCGAAGCCCCGCCATCGTGCGGGGCTTCTTTCTTTTGGAGCCCCGGTCGTCCCGCCGCCGGAGCGCTCATGGCCACCCTGCAGGAACAACTCGCCGAAGCCGAAGCAGCACGCCACAAGCTGCTGACGGGCACGGCGCGTGTGTCCTTCCGCCATGGCGACCGCCAGGTGGAGTACAGCAAGACCGACCTCGCGGCGCTGGAAAGCTACATCGCGGAGCTGCGCCGCCGTATCGCCGGCCGCATGCCCCTGCGCCGGCGCATCAGCTACGTGGTGCCGTACTGATGGGTGCCGCCGCCGTCGCCAAGGAACGCCTGCTGGGGGCCGTCGGCCAGGACCGGGCCCTGCGCGCTGGCATCCAGGTGGCGCTTGCCGCGGCCCAAGGCACCGCCCAGGCCAGCGCAGCAGACCTGCAGGGCACCCGGTGGCGTGGCGCCTCGCGCACGCTGCGCAGCCTGCAGGCGTGGAACGCCCCGGTGGGCAGCGGCACCAGCGATCTTGCCGGCCACGAGCTGGTGACCCTGCGCGCACGTAGTCGCGACGCCTTCCGCAACTTCCTGGTCGGCCGCGCCGCGATCCTCCGGAGCCGCACGGCGATCGTCGGGACCGGGCTGGTGTGCCGTCCCAGCGTGGATGCCGAGACGCTGGGGCTGACGGCCGATGAGGCCGAGGCCTACAACACCCGCCTGCGCACCCACTGGGAGCGCTGGGCGGAGGAGCCGCAGGAATGTGACGCGGAGGCGACGCACGACATCTACGGCCTGCAGGCGCTGGCCCTGATGTCGGCCATGGCCAGCGGCGACGTGTTCGCCCTGACTCCGTACGCGGTGCGCGAGGGAGGCGTCGCCGGGCTGAAAGTGCAGCTGGTGGAGGCCGACCGGGTCAGCAACCCGAACGACGGCCCGGACACGCCCGCGTGCGTCGATGGCATCGCCGTGCAGGGGCCCGAGCCCGTCGGCTGCTGGGTGCGCAACACCCACCCAGGTGACCGCATCGACATGCGGATGCCGCGATGGCAGTACTACCCGTTCTTCGGCGCCGAGACCGGCCGCCGGCGCGTCCTGCACATCTGGAACGACAAGGAGCGACCGGGCCAGGTGCGGGGTGCGCCCTACCTGGCGCCGGTGCTGGAGCCGCTGAAGCAGCTTGAGCGGTACGGCGACGCCGAGCTCATGGCGGCGGTCATCTCGGCCATGTTCACCGTCTTCATCGAGCGCGACAAGGAAGCGTTCGATGACCAGGGCAATGCGCTGGGGCCGTTCAGCGGCGACGCAGGTGCCAACGGCGACATCGCCCTGGGCAATGGCGCGGTGGTGGACCTGGCACCCGGCGAGAAGGCCAAGGACACCAACCCCGCACGGCCGAACGTCAACTTCGACCCGTTCTTCGTGGCGGTGACAAAGCAGATCGGCGCGGCGCTGGAGATCCCGCTGGACGTGCTGCTGCTGCAGTTCAACAGCAGCTACTCCGCCGCCCGCGCGGCGATGCTGGAGGCGTGGCGCTTCTTCAATCTTCGTCGGTGGTACCTCGTTCAGCAGTTCTGCCAGCCCCTGTACGGCCTGCTGATCGACGAGGAAGTGGCAGCGGGCCGCCTTGTGCTCTCCGGCTACAGCGACCCGATCCGGCGCCGCGCCTGGACGCGCGCCCTGTGGATCGGCCCCGCCCGCGGCTCGATGGACGAGCACAAGGAAGCCAACGCCGCCAAGACCCGCATCGAGATCGGCGTCAGCAACGAAGCAATGGAAACCGCCGCGATGAACGGCGAGGACTGGCACACCGTCTACGGCCAGCGCGTGCGCGAGATCCGCCAGCGCCAGGCCGACGGCATCTGGGTGCCGCCCGCGACGAGCCAGCCCGCCACTTCCGAGCCGGCCACGGCGCAAGGAGACACCGAATGATCGACGCCCTGCAGCTCGCCTCGGCCCGCCCGTGGGTGATCCAGCCCGAGTCGCTGGAAACCATCCTGGCCGTGGCCGAGCGCTTCGGAGATCCTCAGGCCCTGCAGGCAAAGCTCGGGCGTCCGCTCGACAACACCCGCAGCGTCGTCGTGCGCGACGGCGTGGCGGTCATCCCGGTCACCGGGCCGATCTTCCGCTACGCTAACCTCTTCACCGAGATCTCCGGTGCCACCAGCACCGGCATGCTGGCGCGCGACATCCAGACCGCGCTGGACAACCCGTACGTGACGGCCATCGTCCTGGAGATCAACTCCCCCGGCGGCGAGGCCACCGGCATCAACGAGCTGGCCAAGCTCATCCACGCCGGCCGGCAGCGCAAGCGCATCGTGGCCTACGGCGACGGCAGCGTAGCAAGCGGCGCCTACTGGCTGGCAGCGGCCGCCACCGAGCTGGTGGTCGACGAGACCGCCGCGCTGGGCTCCATCGGCGTGGTCATGTCGTATCAGGACACCCGCCGCCGCGACGAAAAGGCCGATGTGCGCGTGGTGGACATCGTGTCCAGCCAGTCGCCGGACAAGCGCATCGATCCCAACACAGACGAGGGTCGCGCCAAGGTGCAGGCCCTGGTCGACTCCCTGGCCGAGGTGTTCGTCTCGGCCGTGGCCAGCTACCGCGGCGTCACCGTCGACAAGGTGCTGGCCGACTTTGGCCAGGGCGGCCTGCTGATCGGCCGCGCAGCCGTCAGTGCCGGCATGGCTGACCGCATCGGATCACTGGAATCCGTGATCGCCGAGCTTGCCGGTTCCGCAAGCACGCCCAAGAGGACCACCCGCATGAGTTCCACCGACAACGGGCAGGTGACGGTCACGAGTACCGCCGACCTGCGAAACGCCCTGGCTGCGGGCAAGACCGCCGACCAGATTGTCATCGCCAGCAACGACGACGCGATCGCCGCGGCCCGGGCCGAAGGCGAAGCGGCCGGCAGGCAGACCGCCGTGGCCGAGGCCGTGGCAGCCGAGCGCACCCGCATCGCGCAGATCCAGGCCATGGCGCGCTCCGGATTCGACGCGGAGCTGCGCACCGCGATCGATGAGGGCCACACGCCCGAGGCCTTCGCCATGACGCTGCTGCGCACCGCGCAGGACCGCGGCATCACCCTCGACGCGATCCGCAAGGACGCACCGCCGGCCGCGCCCCATGCCCGTGCCGCAGACGACAACGGCGGCCAGCCGGCGGTGCGGCTGTCGGCAAGCAGCATTTACGACAAGCGCCGGCAGGCTGCCGCGCCCACCAAGTAAGGACCCCGACATGACCACCCTGACCGAACAGAACCGCACCGGCGACTTCCTGCTCTCGGAGGCCAACGGCAGCTACTCGCGCGAGAACGAGATCCTTGCCGCCGGCCAGCATCTCCAGGCCGGCACCGTCGTGGCGCGGCTCACCGCCACCGGAAAGTTCACCGCCCTGGCGCCGACTGCCGAGACCGGTGCCGAGGACGCCGCCGGCATCCTCCTGGCCACCACCAACGCCACCGACGCCGACACCGCCGTGGTGGTGGTGAGCCGCGCCGCCGAGGTGAAGGCCGACGCGCTGGTGTGGCCTGCCGGCATCACCACCAACCAGAAAACCGCCGCGATTGCCCAGCTCGCCGAGCTGGGCATCGTCCTGCGCTGAACCGGGGACCCCGACCATGACCGACCTGACTCTCGACGTCTTCAACCAGGACGCCTTCAGCGCTGTCTCGCTGACCGACGCCATCAACAATGTTCCCTTCGTCCCCGGCCGTGCTGGCCAGGTGGCCGGCTGGGAGGAAGAGGGCATCACCACCACCTCGATCATGATCGAGGAGGAAGCGGGTGAGCTGAAGCTCGTCGACCCGACCCCGCGCGGTGGTCCCGGCCAGCCCGGCAGCGCGCCCAAGCGCAATGCCCGTAGCCTGATCGTCCCGCACTACCAGGTGGACGACTTCATCCTGGCCGACAGCGTGCAGAACGTGCGTGCCTTCGGCCAGACCGGCGTGCTCGAGGTGCTGCAGGAGCGCGTCAACGCCCGCCTGCGCAACCACGTCGCATGGCGTCTGGACCCGACCCTGGAGCACCAGCGTGTCGGCGCCATCAAGGGCGTGATCCTCAACGGTGACGGCTCGGTGCTCTACAACCTGTTCACCGAGTTCGGCGTGTCGCAGGAGGCGGAGGTCGACTTCGACCTGGACAACGCGAACCCCGCCGAAGGCGCCCTGCGCAAGAAGTGTGCGGACGTCGTGCGCAAGATCTCCAACAACCTCGGTGGCGTCGCCGTCGGCGCGATCCACGCCCTGGTCGGCAACGCCTTCTTCGATGACCTGCTCTCCCATCCGGAGGTGCGTGAGTCGTACAAGGCCACCGACATGGCCTCGGTGCTGCGGACCGGCTACGTCACGCCGACCGGCACGGTGTTCGGCGCCTTCGAGTTCGGCGGCATCGTCTGGGAGAACTACAAGGGCGCGGTGGGCGGCACCCCGTTCATTGGCGCCGATGCCGCGCACATCTTCCCCATTGGCGTGCCCGGCCTGTGGCGGACGATCTACGCGCCGGCCGATTACGAGGAGACGGTCAACACCGTTGGCCTGCCGCGCTACGCGAAGCAGTACTCGTCGCCCAACGGCAAGGGCCGCCATCTGGAAGTGCAGATGAACGCCATCAACTACTGCACTCGCCCGAAGGCCCTCATCAAGGGCAAGCGGACCTGACCGCCCGCCGCCGCACGCAGATGCCCGGGTGGCGCGTGCGGCGGCGGGCTTTCTACTGAACAGCAGGAGCACCCATGTCCAAGCGACTCACCACTGCCGACTACCAGCGCGCCGCAACGGCGCTGGGCGTCGACGTGGCCGCCGTTCGCGCGGTGACCACGGTGGAGGCGCGCGGCCGGGGCTTCCTCGACTCGGGCGAGCCGGTGATCCTGTTCGAGCGCCACGTGTTCCACCGGCTCACCAGCGGCTTCTACAGCGCCAAGCACCCGGACGTCAGCAACGCCAAGCCGGGCGGCTACGGCCCGGAGTCCCAGCAGCACGCCCGCCTGCAGAAGGCGGCGGCCCTGGACCGCAACGCGGCCCTCATGTCGGCGAGCTGGGGCCTGTTCCAGATCATGGGCTTCAACCACGCAGCGGCCGGGCATCCGACGCTGCAGGGGTTCATCAACGCCATGTACCGCGACGAGGGCGCACACCTCGACGCGTTCGTGGCCTGTGTGCGCACCCAGCCCCTCATGCACCGGGCCCTGGTCGCGCGCGACTGGGCGGGCTTCGCTCGCCGCTACAACGGCCCGGACTACCAGGCCAACGCCTACGACACGCGGCTCGCCGTCGCGTACGCACGTGCAAAAGGGGAGGCAAGCCATGCGTGACGAGACGATCGCGCTCGGGAGCCAGGCGGTGGCGGGCGGCAGCGCCGCGGCCGCCACGGTGGCGTCGTCGCTCGGACTCACCTGGCTGGCGGTGGCAGCGGCCATCGTCGGCGCCGTGGCCGCGCTGCACTTCGAGCCGGAGCACGTGCCGGCCCGCGTGCCGCGCCTGATCTTCGGCGTGCTGGCCACGGGCGTGGCCGCCGCGCTGGTGGCGGTGGCCGCACCGCATTTTCCCGGCTTCGGCTGGAGCGGGGAGGTGCCCATCGAGGTGCGCGCCGGCCTGCTCGGGCTGTCGCTGCGGTACCTCATCGATTGGGGCAAGCGCCTCACCGGCGCCACGCCCAGGAAGGCGGAGGGCTGAGCCCATGGCACACGTCTGGGTCTGGATGTTCGTGATCTCCGCCGTGCTCACGGCCCTGGCCTCGCTGGCCACGATGCTGATGACCCCGCGGCCAACCTGCGGCCGCGACCACGTGCAGCAACTGGCGCGGCTGGGGGTGTTCGCCGGCGGGCTGATGGCCGCCTCCCGCGTGCTGGGCGAGCAGGGCGCCTGCGTCACCTGGGAGCGGACCCTGCTGATGGTTTCACTGGCCGCGCTCTACGGCGTGCAGATGCTCCACGAGATCCGCCGCCACCGGCGGCAGGGGGCCTGCGCGTGATCCCGCTGCCGGCCAACCTCCTTGCCCGCTTCGCCCTCCTCGCCGGCGTCGCCCTGGCGCTGTGCGCCCTCATGTGGTGGGTGGCCGGCAAGCCGCGCGCCGAGCTGGCCGCCGAGCGCGCCGCCCACGCCACCAGCCGCGCCGAGCACGCGCAGGTGCTCGCCCGCCTGGCCACGGCCACGGCGGAGGTCGCGCGAAAGGCGGCCGCGGCCCGTGTCACCTATGCCGAAGCCAAGGCCACGGCCGAATCCGACTACAACAAGGGGGTCGCCGATGCGTACGAGCGTGGTCGCGCTGCTGCTGCTGGTATTGCTGCCGGCACTGTCCGCGTGCGGGAAGTCTGGCGTGACTGTCCGGCAGCCCCTGCCGGGCAAGGCACCGGACCTGCTGGAAGGCCTGCCGACGTCTCTGCAGACCGAGGCGAAGCTATCGGCCGA
>NZ_CALAOH010000125.1 GCF_937926365.1 uncultured Azohydromonas sp.
CCAACACCATCGTCCCTGGCAAGACCGACTACAGCTACGACATCATCCGCTGATCCAGCGGTGCAGTGCCCCTCGCCCGCGCCAGCAGGAGAGGGGCAGGGGAAACTCGCCCGCCGCTGCGCGGCGGCGAGGGCACGATTCAAAAGGCGCTCAGGCCGGCCATGCCAAGCCTGGCGCCCAGTCCGTGATTCCGTGAGAGAGGTTGCGATGACACCCGTGCATATCAAGACCACGCTCGATGGCCGCAAGGTCGAAGTGATCGGACGCTACGTCTGCCTGGAAGGCCAGCCCGAGACCGACACCCTGGTCGTCATCGAGGAGCATCCGAACCGCCAGGCGATCCTGCGGGTGGTGCCCAAGGCCACGCACGTGGCCGGCCGCATTCCGCTGACGATGGCCGAGGCCTCCGTGGCACAGGCCGCGCTGCGCCGCGCCAACGACAAGTTCGACGGCTCCCAGCACGCCATCAACGAACGGCTGCGCAAGGGCGCATGGCAGAAGGCCTTCGCCGAGGGCGCCGAGTGATACCTGCCCTGCCCGAGCGCGCAACCGCCCTCGGGTAGGCCGGCAAGCAGAAGCTGGAGGCCCAGCCATGATTTTCGTTCTCGAGATTCCCAAACAGGCCGAGCCCCGGTGCTGGTTTGCATATGACGGCGGCGACCTGCTGCGCAAGGTGGCGGCGGCAGATCCGCTGCAGGAGTGGGAGATCCACGACTGCGCGAGTCCGCGCGAGCTGCTGGAGATGTTCGATGCCACGCCCGAGATGCCGGACGTGAGCGATAAGTTCCCCGGCATCTGCGCGATGGGCGAGGAGTACGGCTGGGACACGCCGCTGTACCGTGCCGACCATCTGCAGGAGCCCGGCACCTACCGCGAGACGCCGGTGTCGCCGGAACAGGCCAGCGAGGCCGCCCTGCGCGCCCGCGGCGATTTCCGCATCTACTGGAGCGAATCGGAAGCCACCGCGGCTTTCGAGCGCGCGGAAGATCCGACCTGGGCCGGCTCCGGCTGGCGTGCGCGCTGGGCGCTGCGCGCGCAACTGATTGCCACGGAAGTGCTGGCGGACGATCTTTGAGATCACCACGCACGGCGCAAGGCGCTCAAGCTGCCTCGCGCGTTCGCGCGTACACCCACACGTCGCGCGGCGCCTCGCTCACGTTGGGGTGCAGCGTGTGCGCCCTCAACAACCCCTCGGGGCGCATCCCCAGCGCCTGCAGCAACCGTGCCGATGCGGCGTTGTCCACGTCGCACAAGGCATCCACCCGCCAGAGCGCGGGCTGGGTGAAGGCATGGTCCAGCACCGCGGCGACGGCCTCGCGCATCAGGCCCCGGCCCTGGTGCGAGCGCGCCAGCAGGTAGCCCAGCCGCCAGTGGAACACCGGCGATTCGAAGGACTGCGCCACCAGCTGCGCCTGCCCCACGGGCCCATCGTCGCCATGAACCATCAGCCAGGTGCAAGCGCTGCGCTTGAGCCAGCGGGCGCTTTCCCAGTCCAGCATGCGGCGGGTGGCGCCGGCGTCGCCATGCGCTCGCCACCCGAGATAGCGCAGCACCTCGGCATCCCGCGCCCAGCGTTCGAACACCAGCGCCGCGTCACCCGGCCGCGGGTCGCGCAGCAGCAGCCGCGGCGTGCGCAGCTCGCGCGCCAGCGACATGCCCAGCGTGCTCACCGTGCGATCCGGGCGGCCTCGGCCGCCTGGTGCAGCTGTTCCCGCACCGGGGCCGGGACCTCGCCGCCAAAGAACTCGTCGGAAGCGTTGCCGGTGAAAAGGTTCATCGTCGTGGACTCGTCCGTTGTGGCAGTCGCCGCCCGCATGCATGCGCAGTGCCAGCGGCCGCCGCGGGCCGCTGCCTCGCGGTGCCGCGTCGCACATGCGACAAAGCCGACAGGGTTGTCGTTGTTGGGCCCAGGCAAAAGCCGCCCGCCACAGTGCCACCACGCCGGAATGCCCGTGGCACAGGCATTTTTCGCATGCGACCGTCCTGGCACGTTCCATGCGAAGGACTGCATGCAACGGATGTTGCGCTGGTGCGGATCAGAGGAGAACCCGACAATGGCCAAGCACGCCAAGGAAAAGTTCGATGCGATCGTCGTGGGCGCGGGTGCCT
>NZ_CALAOH010000126.1 GCF_937926365.1 uncultured Azohydromonas sp.
AATCCTGGCGTCCGTGGCCGAGTTCTGTCAGCGAACTTCCGACTCGTACCACTAGGAAAGCGATGCAACAGCGTGATGGAGGCGGCAGCGCGACTTCAGGCGAACCGCTGCCCCGAAATAGATATAGGGCGGGTCTCAAGGGGATGAGCCGCGGGATCTTCCCTTGCGGCTTGAACATGGCGACAGCTATCCGCGCCCAGCACGCGGAGTTCAGCCGGCAGTGCGCTTACTGATTGAAGGCGGAGACGGGATCAGCAGCAGGCCACTGGAGTCGGCAACGACCCTTGCCTGAGGGTACAGCCCGAGAACGTCTTTCAGGTTGCGTTCGAAGTTCTCGCGAAACTTGTACTTGGACGCGTTGCTGCCGAACTGCAGTTGCAAGCCCTCCCAAGGCACTTTGATCGACCGTTCAATGATCGCATTGCGGTACGTCAGCCAGCAGTAGATGTCCATGGCCATGGCCGAGCGTGACAACGCCTTGAGGATCCGAAGGTCGATGGGTACAGGGTTCTGCGCAATGGTTTCGTAGAAGCGCTCGGTGAGCTTGAGATTCGACTGCCACAGCATGGACTCCGCCGCCGACAGAGGGTCCCACCAAGTCTCAATGCTGGCAGAGTCCACGATCCGGAAACCGTCCGACCGCCACTGGACAGCGTCAGGATCGTTGGACACGGAAATGTTGGCCGAGAACAGCCTCTGCATCTGGTTCTTGAGCAGGGTAATGGTGCCGCGTGCTCCGCCAGAAATGGTGTCCTTGCCAAGACTTGTCATGAACTCGGAAAGCGACGTTCCGAGCCGGAGCTCGCGCTCCCGCTTCTTCACGACTTCGGTGGCGATCCACGCCAGGATCAAACGGGGATAGGCACCGTATGGATAGCCGATGCAAACAAGCTCGCTGGCAGTGTATTTCTTGCCGCGTGCGTCAACCTTCTCGACATCTTTGTGCACATAGCCTGGTTGGATGACCAGGCTGACGTTGCCGCTACGCCTACCCCATGCCGGTGGATCGCCCTTGGGCTGCACGTACGGCAACGTTGCATGCACCAGCCATTTTGCGACGAAGCCGATGTTTCCCGATGTCTTCGCGTCCTCGGCTTCTACCGCAAGTGCCTCCTCCCACAGCCGTTGCTGGCGATTTGCATCGGCACGTGCCTGCTCCGCCTTTGAATCACGCTTGACGAGCTTCAGTGATGGCTTTTTGCGGCGGTGCCCCACGAGCGAATCGGGGAGTAATTCCGACTGGATCTTCGACTCGGGAGTTGGCATGACTGGCGGGCTTACTGCAGTGGGGCGGACTCTATCTGATGGCTGTGGCTGTCGTCACGAAGATTCGGGGGAATGAGCCAGCGGTTGGATTTGGCAGCTTTTTGACTTAGTAGTCGCGCGAGGCTCTGTGGCGGGCAACTTCGAACGAAGTTGTCCGCTACAGCGCCGAGTTCCACTAGCTGTGGATATAGAGTCTTACTACAGAGGAATTACAGTAATACAGGAGCGAAAATCATCAATAAAATCAACGACTTGCGAAGCTTCTTCTCCCTGAATCTTCGTGTTTTCTCCCTGAATCTTCGAGAACTTTACCCTGGATCTTCGTGAATTCCCGGATTCACTTCCCCTGAATCAGCGTAGTTTTTTCCCTGAATCAGCGTGGATAACTTCGTTAATCCACAGGGTTATCAACAGGATGCGTCAAATCGGTTCTGTTGAACGCATGGGCAGCAGGCCTTGGCGGCGCCGAGGCGATCTATTCCCCTGAATCTTCGAGCCGATGTCGTGAGCAGGCGACTGCACTGGGCCCCAAGACTGGGTGCGCTGCGCCCGAAAGGTTGGTGAACCTTGTAAGCATCTTCCTTCGAGTCGCCCTTCGGACTGGAATGCCTGCCCTGGCTCTCGACGGCTTGCCGACCAAGAGGTCCGGGTGGTTCGCTGACACGAAGATTCAGGGGAAAGAGGTACTTCAGGCGCCCTGTCTGCGATTCAGCTGGTGTCCTGACCGGACTGAAGTCGCCCCCGATCGCATCCTTGGCGGTGCCGTGCCTTCTGCGCAAGTTGCCTGAGGCCATTCCCTTCACGCCTTTGTCACCTCATCGAACAGATCTCGCACCACCTTGCCGACTTCCTGGTGCAGACGCTCAAGCAGTTCCGGCGAAACGTCCTCCAGCTTCAACTCAAGCTTGCGTTCCTTCTCGAAGAGTTTGAGTGCGCCGCGGCCGTGCTGTCCTTCGAACATGGTCCGGCCCGGTTTCGCGCGCTCGGGACGGTTTGGAGTTTGGCCTCTGAGCTTTGCAAGCTCCTGCTCGAGTTTCGGGACGGTGTTGTCGGCATTCGCCCTGTGAATCCGGGCGACTCCCCAGTCCACGGCGTTCTCTCCGCGACTCGCCACCACTTTCAGCATCTGGCTCAGGCAATACAGGTTGGCAACGCCATGCCAGCGTTCATTGGCGAAAGCGGCTTCAAGAACCTCCATGGGCATGTCAGCAACCGCCAGCGCCTTGGTGACAGCTGTCTCAGAGACTCCCATGGAGGTCGCCAGTTCTTGTTGAGAACTGAATACCTTGTTGTCCAGGAACTGGCGCCACCGCATTGCGTCGTCGAGGAACGTGGTGTCCCGCCGATTGCCATTGAGCGCGCGACTAAGGCGAGCCCGCTCCTGCGGCGTACCGGGTTCGGGGACAACGACGATCTTCAGGCCGGGCAGCGCCACCATGCGGGCGGCACGCAACCGCCGGTGACCTCCCAGCAGCTCGTATTTGCCATCAGCACGAAGGAATGCATGGGCGTGCTCAAGCTGGCCCTGCTCCTTCATGTCCTGCGCCAGCTTCTCCAGTTCCTTCTGGTCAAAGAAAAAGCGCGAGTTCTCCCGGGACTCGACGATCTGGTCCAGCGGCACGGTGACGACACGCTCGCCCGTGAGGCCTCCTGCAATGGCCCGAGCCTGGGCTTGGCCGGCTGGGACGCTGACCTGGGCAACAGGAGGCAATGGCTTGAGCAGGTTGGGGTCCGTGGTTCGCAGACCCGGTCCGTTCAAGAGGGACTCCACGGCAGACCCTCCACCACCCGACCGGCTCTGGGCCTGGGCCCGACGCTGCATCTGGTCAAGTTTGCTGAGCTTCTTCTTCTCTTCCCCAGTCGAGACAGCTTCCTTGGTGGTCATGCCAAGGCCTCCTTGCTCTTCGCCTTATTGCGTCGCTGTGCCCGGCCTCGTGGAAGGATGCCAACGTACTCCGCCAAGTACTTCAGTTGCTGTGACAACTTTTCCCGGGAAGCCTTTCCGGTCATGACCCTGCCGACGCTTGCCTTGAGCGCCGTCATTTCTTCGGCCGCGGCTGAAAAGGCGATGCCTTGCTCTACCACGTCAATGAGCGCGTCCTCGAGTGCGGGTAATGCCAACTCGGGCGCACCGTCCTCAAGGCGCTTCTGAAGCAGGTCAACAATCTGCACCATCTGCTTGACCTGGAGTTTGTGCACATTGAGCTGCGCGTGGACCGCGACTGGCACAACCCACACCGGTGGCAAAGGCCGGGTTGGTGCCAACCGCTTGCGCTCTCCAAGCGCCTTGTGCAGTTCCAGGTACGTCTCGTTCTCCAGCGCGTCGATGTCCGTCTGCCCGGGCTTGGTGGGAATGATCACCACGTCGGCCGCCACGATCGCCGCCAAAGCTTCAGGCGCGTCCTTGGCCGGCAGGTCCACGAGAACGAAGTCCTGGCCTTGCCCCCGATGAGCAATCTGTACCGCGTAACTGGTCAGGTCTCGCTGACCGGTGACCGCATCCACAGGACAGAGTTCCGGATAGGCAAAGACCGGGAAGGCGCTGTTCTGGTTGATAGGTGGCGCGATGTTGGTGCACGAGTGCTGGGCGATGTCCGAGTCAACGATGACGACCCGGTAGCCATGGGCATGAAGCAGGTCGGCCATTGCCAGGCAGGTTGTCGACTTCCCCGTGCCACCCTTGGTATTGAAGAACACGACGGTTTGCATGGGCAGCAGTCTATTTTTGTTTTTGTTGTTGTGGCAAGTATTGCGAACAGATGCTGTTGCGAAAGTGCTATGCCGGCGTCAACGTAAACGGATGGTTTGCGTTCAGGACGGGAGGTGTGTGCTGTGCTTGAGGAGATAAATGGCAAATGGAGCGAAGTTCCTTGAGCATGCGGTAGCGTTTGCGTCCGGTTTCCTTGAGGAAACCGGCCAAGTTGCTCGACGCATCAGAACAACAGACTCTGAAGCAAAAGGCCAACACATGCCTGGCAAGCACAGGCGCCGCTACAGCCGGCCTGTCATGTCCTCCATCTGGTCAATGGGACTGGGTTTCCTTGAGGACACCAAAGCGGGTTTCTCCGTGCCCGCGGCGCCACGGATGACCGTTGCATTCACGCACGTTGATTCCGGTACGTTCGCTCATGCGCCGTGCCGTCAAGACAGTCATCGACGAATGAGCTTCATCAGTTTCCTCAAGGAAACCAGCGCGCGCTCCTCAACGAAGTTCAGACTGCAGCAATGACGCGGCTTGGGCTTTCTGTGCGCACAAGTTGAAATCAGCACAGTACGGAGACTGGGTGCCTGTGCGGTGCTGCCATCCTTACGGTCGCAGAACGCTTGCATGCACGAGCCTCTGAGGCAGCGCCTCTGCAAGATGGCCAACCGAAATATCGGGCATGGAGTTTCCTCAAGGAAACCAGCACACCCTGCAGACCAATCGTGCAGTGCAAGGTCAGTGGTAGGGCCATGCAGAGGAGGTTGGACGCTGATTGGCCTAGTGCTCCGTCGCCGTAGCAATGAAACGTTTGGCACGGTGTGGAGTCTGCCCCGGGTAAGGCAACCGGGACACAGTCATGTTGGCCAAGCAGCATCCGGTGGAACTCAGTGCCGAGGACCACTCGGCGGTAGAGCGCGTGGCGCGCTCGTACCGGCGCTCGACGCGGGAGTGGCTGCACGCTCGCGTCCTGCTGCGCTCAGCCGACGGGGTCGCGGACGCCGCCATTGCGGAGCAGTTGCGCAGCTGCGTGGCGACGGTTCGCCGGGTACGCCGGCACTGCGCTGAAGAAGGTTGGCAAGCCACAGTGTTCCGCCGGCCCCAAACGCACCGCAAGGCCCGCACGCTCGATGGCGCGGGCGAGGCGCAGCTCATTGCGCTGGACTGCAGCGAGCCGCCCTAGTGGCGCGAGTCAGAGGTTCGTTATCAAGTTGACGTCGAGCGCATACTGAG
>NZ_CALAOH010000127.1 GCF_937926365.1 uncultured Azohydromonas sp.
AGCGGGGCCTCGGGCCGGCCGAGGCCGCCGGGCTGCGCGCCGTGGCCGGGCGCGGCATGGAGGCGAGCGTGGACGGACGCGAGCTGCGCCTGGGCAGTGCGCGCTGGATGTCGGAGCTGGGCGTGGATCTGGCGCCGCTGGCGGCGCGGCAGCAGCAGCTGCAGGACGAGGGGCGCACGGTGTCGTGGCTGGCCGAGGTGCTCGACGGGCGGGCGCGGCTGCTGGGCCTGCTGGCCTTTGGCGACGCCTTGAAACCCACGGCGGCCAAGGCGGTGGAGCGGTTGCGCGCCATGGGCGTCTGGACCGTGCTGGTCAGCGGCGACAACGCCGGCAGCGCCGGCGCCGTGGGCCGCGCGTTGCGGCTGGACGACGTGCGCGCCGAGGTGCTGCCGCAGGACAAGGCGTCCATCGTGGCGGGCCTGCGCTCGCGCGGGCGGGTGGGCATGGTGGGCGACGGCATCAACGACGCGCCGGCGCTGGCCGCCGCGGACGTGGGCATCGCCATGGGCACCGGCACCGACGTGGCGATGCATGCCGCGGGCGTCACGCTCATGCGCGGCGATCCGGCGCTGGTGGCCGACGCGGTGGACATCTCGCGCCGCACCTACTCCAAGATCCGCCAGAACCTGTTCTGGGCCTTCGTCTACAACCTGGTGGGCCTGCCGCTGGCGGCCTTCGGATTGCTGGACCCGGTGATCGCGGGCGCCGCCATGGCCTTCAGCAGCGTCAGCGTCGTCACCAATGCGCTGACGCTGCGGCGCTGGCGGCCGGGACGCTGAGCGCGCGGGCGCGGGCCCGCATGGAGGCTGGAGCCATGAACCAACTTCTCAACCCATTTCCTGATGACGATTCAAGAAGCTCCGTCACACCCGCGAAGGCGGGTGTCCATGAGCGCCGGGCAGCATCCCGGTCGGCGTGGATGCCCGCCTTCGCGGGCATGACGGGGTTTTCCCCGGGGCGATCGCGAACTGGCATCACAGCGTCGCTTGGCATGGCGGCTGCCGCGCTGCTCCTCACTGCCTGCGCCACCTACGCCCCCACCAAGGTCCAGCCCGGCATGAGCGCCGCCGAGGTGGAGAAGCTCATGGGCGGTGCGCCCACAGGGCGCCATGCCAATCCCGATGGCGGCACGCGGCTGGAGTACGCGCGCGGGCCTGCGGGGTTGCACACCTACATGATCGACCTGGACCGCGAGGGCCGTGTGCTGGGCTGGAAGCAGGTGATGGAGGAGCGCGAGTTCAACGCCATCACGCCCGGCATGCCGGTGCAGGAGATGCTGCGGCGCATCGGCCGCCCGGCGCAGATCCGCGGCGGCGGCTGGCAGCCGGGGCAGGTGTGGAGCTACCGCTTCGACGGGCCGTTCTGCCTTTGGTGGCAGGTGTCGGTGGTGGGGGACACCGTGAAGGATGCCGCCTACGGCCCTGATCCCCGCTGTGAACGCAATGAAAGGTTTGGTGGAATTTTGTGATTCGACTGCATGGCATTCCCAACTGCGACACGGTCAAGCGCGCCCGCGCTTGGCTCAACGGCCAGGGCCGGCCGCATGAATTCATCGATTTCAAGAAGAGTCCGCCCGAAGAAGCGCAACTGCGGCGCTGGAGCGAGGCGCTGGGCGGCGTCGATGGCCTGGTGAACCGACGCGGTACCACCTGGCGCCAGCTCGACGACACCCAGCGCGCCGCCGCCGACGGCGCCGAGGGTGCGCTGGCGCTGCTGCAGTTGAAACCCAGCCTGATCAAGCGCCCGGTGGTGGACTGGCCGGATGGGCGCGTGACCACCGGCTTCGACCCGACGGCCTGGCAGGAGCGCCTGGGCTGATTCGCAATCCCTGGTTCCGTCACGCCCTGGTGCATACGCGCCGCGATGGTGCGCATATGCACCACGGCACGCACCAAGTCCGTTCTCCCCATGACCCCGTGCCGCGCCACGGTGCATCAAGCCGTTAATTGTTTGCACCAAAGCGGGCATTGAACTTGCGTTAACGGTGCATTGCCGCCTGTGAGTGGTGCGAGGGTCAACGGCCTTGGGCTGGTTGGGGGAGACGAATGGATCAGGTCAAGCAGGGCACGGATGCCCTGTTCATTTTGTTGGGCGCCATCATGGTGCTGGCGATGCACGCGGGCTTTGCGTTCCTGGAATTGGGCACGGTGCGCAAGAAGAACCAGGTCAATGCCCTGGTAAAAATTCTGGTGGATTTCGCGGTGTCCACCATCGCTTATTTCTTCGTGGGTTATACGCTGGCCTATGGCGTGAATTTCTTCAGCGGCGCGGAGACGCTGGCGGCGAAGAATGGCTACGAGCTGGTGAAGTTCTTTTTCCTGCTGACCTTCGCGGCGGCGATCCCGGCCATCGTGTCCGGCGGCATTGCGGAGCGGGCGAAGTTTCATCCGCAATTGCTGGCCACGGCGGTGCTGGTGGGTTTTTTCTACCCGCTGTTCGAAGGCGCGGTGTGGGCCAACAAGTTCGGTTTCCAGGATTTTCTGAAAAGCATCGGCGGCGCCGAGTTCCATGATTTCGCCGGCAGCGTGGTGGTGCACGCCGTGGGTGGCTGGATCGGCCTGGCGGCGGTGCTGTGGCTGGGCCCGCGCAACAACCGCTACAAGAAGGACGGCGCGATGAGCGCGCACCCGCCGTCGAGCATTCCCTTCCTGGCGCTGGGCGCGTGGGTGCTGACGGTGGGCTGGTTCGGCTTCAACGTGATGAGCGCGCAGACCATCGACAAGGTGTCCGGCCTGGTGGCGGTGAACTCGCTGATGGCGATGGTGGGCGGCACGCTGGTGGCGGTGCTGATGGGGCGCAACGACCCGGGCTTTGCCTACAACGGGCCGCTGGCCGGTCTGGTGGCGGTGTGTGCGGGCTCGGACCTGATGCACCCGGCTGGCGCGCTGGTGGCGGGCGGCGTGGGCGGTGCGATCTTCGTGCTCATGTTCACGCTGACGCAGAACCGCTGGAAGGTGGACGACGTGCTGGGCGTGTGGCCGCTGCACGGGCTGTGCGGGGCCTGGGGCGGCATTGCGGCGGGCATCTTCGGCTCGACGGCGCTGGGCGGGCTGGGCGGCGTGAGCTTCGTGACGCAACTGCTGGGCACGCTGGCCGGCGTGGCGTGGGCCTTTGGCAGCGGTGTGCTGGTGTACGGCGCGCTGCGCATGGCGATGGGACTGCGGCTGTCGCAGGAGGAGGAGTACGACGGTGCCGACCTTTCCATCCACCGCATTGGCGCCACGCCGGAGCGCGAGCCGAGCTGGTGAGCCGATCTGGCCGGCGGCGTGAGAACCATCACGCTGCGCATCGATCCAGATGAAGCAGCCGCCCACCGGGTGGCTTTTTCGTTGGGGGCAAAATTCGGCGATGACTTACGGCATCACCGACCTGAGCACCTTCATCCTGGGCACGATCTTCATCGTGCTGCTGCCCGGCCCCAATTCCGTCTACGTGATGACGGTGGCCTCGCGCCGCGGCGTGGCACAGGGCTACCGGGGTGCCTGCGGCATTTTCCTGGGCGACACCATTCTCATGGTCCTCTCGGCCACGGGCGTGGCCGGGCTGCTGCACAGCAACCCGCTGCTGTTCTACGCGCTGAAATACGCCGGCGCGGCCTACCTGGCCTGGCTGGGATTCAAGCTGCTCAAGGCGGGGTGGCAGGGCTGGTGCAGCAAGGAGACGGACGAGGGCAACGATATTCCGGAGGAGAAGGGCAGCCGGCCTTTCCGCACCGCGCTGGTCATCAGCCTGATGAACCCGAAGGCGATCCTGTTCTTCGTGTCCTTCTTCATCCAGTTCGTGGCGCCGGGCTACGAACATCCGGCGCTGTCGTTCCTGATCCTGGGGCTGATCGTTCAGCTCTGCAGCGCGATCTATCTCACGGTCTTGATATTCGCCGGCGCCAAGCTGGCGGCGCAGTTCCGGCGCCATCGCAAGCTCTCGGCCGCGGGCACGGGTGGCGTGGGTGCGGCCTTCATCGGCTTCGGGGTGAAGCTGGCGGGGGCGACGTTGAGGTGAACTGCTGAAAGTTGCCGGAGCACCAAAAGCCCGTTCGGGCCGAGGCATCGAAGTCCCAACGGGCGTGTTGCCCGAAACTGCCACTCCACCGAATCAAGCCGAGGTTGCCATGTCCAAGCTCCGTACCGACGTTTCCATCGAACTGCTGAACGAGCGCGGCCAGGAGTATTTGCCTGGCTACCTCGGCATCGAGATGCTGGAGCTCAGCCAAGGCAGCATGCGCAGCCGCATGCCGGTGAAGCAGCTTCACTTCGCGCCCAACAATTTTCTGCATGCAGCCAGTGTCGTCGCCCTGGCCGACACCACCTGCGGCTACGCCACCATCGCGCATTTGCCAGAAGGTGCTGTTTCCTTCACCACCATCGAGTTGAAAAGCAATCACCTCGGGACGGTGCGGGAGGGGAGTATTGCCTGCGTCGCAACCGCCCAGCATCTTGGAAAGACGACGCAGGTCTGGGATGCGGTGGTGAGCGAAGAATCTACCGGGAAGACGATTGCGTTGTTTCGGTGTACGCAGATGGTGTTGATTGGGCGGAGTTGAATGACTACGGCGCTCATTTCGTGAGCGGAATTTGGCCGGCGGTCACCGGCATTCCGCGGCCGGCTGCGTCCTGGCCCACCCTCAGTACTGCACCAAGACCGTCACTCGCCGGTTCACCGCCATCGCCTCCGGCGTAGTGCCCAGCGCCGCAGGCACGTTGTCGGCACGGCCCATGGCGGCCAGGCGGTGACGTTCGATGCCGTGGTCCACGAAATAGCGCACCACCGCGCCGGCGCGGGCACTGGACAGTTCCCAGTTGGATTCGAAGCGGCTGTTCGAAATCGGCTGGCTGTCGGTGTGTCCCTCGACCAGGATATGGTTGCGGGGGAATTTATTCAAAGCCTCCAGGATATTCTTCAGCACCGGCAGCGCCGCGGGCAGCAGCCGTGCATCGCCGGAGTTGAACAGCAGGCGGGCATTGATCTCGATTTCCATGCCCCTGGCTGCCTTCAGCAGCTTGATTTCGCCTCGGTCGTGCAGGGATTTCAACTGCGCTTCCAGCCCGGCGGAGCGGTCATCCAGCGCCGGCGGCTGATTTGGCTGGGTGTCGGGGGACGCGGCATGCGTCTTTTCCTCGCTGCGCAAATTCGCCAGGGGTACGTCCTTGTTCTTCACGAGTTGCAGCGCGTACAGCATCATGAAAAGGACCATCAGCAGCGTGATGAAATCGGCATAGGAAATCAGCCAGCGCTCTGAGCCGGATTCCTCGTCAGCATGCAATTGTTTGGGCGTCCAACTGCTCAAGACGGCGCCGCTGGACCAATGAGGGGCTTCGGCCGGCGCCGGGCTGGCGGTTGGGGCCGGCCGGGCCGGTCGATTCTTCAAATCGTCCATCGGAGAACCGGATCAGTTCAGCACTTCATCGGCCCGTTGCCGAATGTCGGCCACCAGGCGGGTTTCGATGGTCTTGGGCGTTTCCTTGCGCGCAATCGCCATGATGCCGTCCAGGTAGAGCTTGCGGTAGCGCAATTGGTTGTCGATTTGCGCCTTGATCTTGCCGTACAGCGGCAAATAGACCAGGTTGGCCAAACCCACGCCATACAGCGTGGCCACGAAAGCCACCGCAATGCCCTTGCCCAGTTCGGTGGGCTCGGAAATGTGGCTGGTGATCTGGATCAAACCCAGCACCGCGCCCACGATGCCAAAGGTCGGCGAATAACCGCCGGCCTGGTGCCAGATCTTGGCGGCAGCCATCTGGTTGCGCTCATAGGCGTCCAGTTCGCGGCGCAGCGCATCGTCGATCACCACGCTGGGTACGCCGTTGGCCAGCAGTTCCATGCCGCGGGCAGCGAATCCGCCCAAGCCCTCGGTATTGACACTCTCCAGACCCAGAATGCCCTCGACCTTGGCCTTGCGGCCCCATTCGAGCAGCCGCGTCAAGTCCTCGCGGTCCACGGGCTTCGGTGTGGAAAAGGCCCAGCGCAATTGCTTGATGCCGTCAAGGAAACGGCCCCAGGTGTTCTGGATCATCACAGCGCCCAAGGTGCCGCCGACCACAATCAACAACGCTTGGGCTTGCAGCAGCACGCCCAATTGGCCGCCGTCCAAGGCAAATCCGGCCCCGATGGCGGCCAGGGCCAGCACGGCCCCGGCCAAGGTCAAGAAATCCATCGCTCAAAGATCCGATTTTTCCAAATGGTCAAAACTGGGCCGGCCCAGGCGAGTGCGTCAAGCCGACGCCTGGTCCTGGACTGCGGCGCCAAGCATCTGGCGCGCCGCGGGCTGGCGCAGCAGGCGCACGGCCTCCAGCAGCTGTTCCTCGATGTGCTGTGCCTCCTCGGGATCGCTGGCGACTCCGTGGGCCAGCAGGGCCTCGATCTCCTGGCGCTTGGCCTTGCCGACGCAGGACAGCAGCTTGTCGCGCAGGGGGGCGTCGTCGGTTCCCTGGAGCAGCTTGGCCAGATCGAATTCGTCGATGGGGTTGAGCGCGTCGAACAGGATGCGCTGGTCCACCATCATCAAGTCCGCCAGCGACTGGAGTTGGGCGTTGCGAGGGCGCTTGGCAAAGTAGTCCTTGCCTTTCTCGGCCACGAAGCGCAGCACCTCGCTGCGGCGGAAGCTGAAAAGCGCATCGGCCAGCTCGCCATGCGCCAGCTTGCGCAGCAGCAGGCTGCGGTCCACGCCGGTGAGTGCGGCCAGGTCGTCCAGCTCGATGATTTCCTGCTCCCGGCGTAGCTGTCCTTCGACGTTATGCCGGGCCAACTCCTGGGCGCGCTGCCCGATCTCCCGAGGATTGAAGCGCAGGTTCAGCCCGTTGCCCAGGATGCTGTCGATGGTCGGATTCACGCCTTCTGGCTGCCTGTCGAAGGCGATCAGGTTGAGCATCGCCATGTGCCTGAGGGTGGCGGCCACATGGCGTCGGGCATGGCCGGTGACGTCACGGCACTTCTTCACCACGTCGGCCACGGGCAACATTGCGGACTCTTCGCCCAGGCGCCGCCCGCTCGCGGCCGCCATCAGGGCCAGCACGTGGGCGTAAGTCAGGAACTCCGGTTGCGTCTGGATGTTCTCGTGCTGCACCAGCGTCTCGTCCTTCTGCCCATTGCTCTGGATCAACGAGCGCAGCATGTGGCGCAGCAGCGCCGGCAGCTTGTCCACCGCCGACCTCAGCACGTTGGCCTCGATGAGTTGCAGTTCGCAGTAGGTCAGGGCCTTGGCGGTGAAATTGCGCGGGCCTTCGCTCAGCAGCACGCCCTCGCCAAAAAACTGCCCCTTGCCCAGCGTGGACAGCACAATCCTTTCGTCATTGCGCTTGACCGAGATTTCCACCTGTCCGTCCTTGATGACGTACATGGCGGGCAGGCCGACATATCCCTCGGAAATGATGACCTCTCCCGGGGATACCGACCTTGCACGTGTCTCATTTGGCTTCACCGAAGCAACCCTCCAACATCGAAGACGTCGATGAACGCCGCTGTGCCGTCAACAACAAACTGCACGGGCTCATCGGTCTGGCACCACGGGCACCCGCTCAGCGGCCTAGCGCAATCCATTGCCATCCATCCACTTCAGGCGGCCTTTCCATGGCAGAGCCCTGCTCTTGCGCAACAGGACTTTTCCCGTGGAACCCGTGTTAATGTACATCTTGGGTTACCGGATGTGTCTGGCCCGGTGTGGTTGCCCTGGATCAAACGCGTGTGTATTGCGCGTTTTCATTCAATAAGCCGATCGCCCCCTACGGTGGCCGCGTCTGCGCTGCAGTGACGGCGCACGCCACAGCACCAAAAAAAAAGCCGCCTGATGGGGCGGCCTGTGCGCGACGGCAGGGAGAAAGCGCCGACCTACTGAGTCACGGCCAGCAACTGCCTGAGCACGAACGGCAAGATCCCGCCGTGCTTGTAGTAGTCCACCTCGATGGGCGTGTCGATGCGCAGCGTCAGCGTCACGCGCTGGGTGGACGAGTCGCCGCGGTGGATCACCAGCGTCGCCTCGCTCAGCGGCCGGGGCTCGCCCGGCGGCAGCTCGATGTCGATCACCTCGTCGCCGCACAGCCCTAGCGACTGCCAGGAATCCTCGCCGCGGAACTGCAGCGGCAGCACGCCCATGCCGATCAGGTTGCTGCGGTGGATGCGCTCGAAGCTGCGCGCCACCACGGCCTTGATGCCCAGCAGCTGCGTGCCCTTGGCCGCCCAGTCGCGGCTGGAACCGGTGCCGTACTCCTCGCCGGCGAAGATCACCGTCGGCACGCCCGCGGCCTGGTACTTCATGGCCGCGTCGTAGATGAAGAGTTTTTCGCCCTGCTCCGGGCCGTCGAGCTGGAACAGCGTCAGGCCGCCTTCCTCGATGGAGCCGTCCGGCTTGGGCGGCAGCATCAGGTTCTTGATGCGCACGTTGGCGAAGGTGCCGCGCATCATCACCTCGTGGTTGCCGCGGCGTGAGCCGTAGCTGTTGAAGTCGGGTTTCAACACGTGGCGCTCGATCAGCCACTGCCCGGCCGGCGAGGCCTCCTTGATCGAGCCGGCCGGCGAGATGTGGTCGGTGGTGATGGAGTCGCCGAACAGCGCCATGATCCGCGCTCCCTTCACGCCGCTCACCAGCGTCTGCGGCTGCATCGTGAAGCCCTCGAAGAAGGGCGGGCGCGCGATGTAGGTGCTGGCGGGCCAGTCGTACACCTGCCCGCTCACGCCCTTGATCGCCTGCCACAGCGGGCCGGGGGCGCTTTCCACCTTGGCGTAGTTGGCCTTGAAGGCCTCCGGGTCCATGGCGTACCTCATCAGCGCGTGCACCTCGTCGCTGCTGGGCCAGATGTCGCCCAGGTACACCGGCTTGCCGCCATGGCCCGTGCCCACCGGTTCGGTCATCAGGTCCTTGAGCACGGTGCCGGCAATGGCGTAGGCCACCACCAGCGGCGGCGAGGCCAGGAAGTTCGCCTTGAGGTTGGGGTGGATGCGCGCCTCGAAGTTGCGGTTGCCCGAGAGCACGGCGGCACAGACGAGGTCGTTGCGCCAGATGACTTCGTTGAGCTCGGCCGTCAGGTCCCCGGCGTTGCCGATGCAGGTGGTGCAGCCGTAGGCCGCCACCGCGAAGCCCAGCTTCTCCAGGTAGGGCAGCAGCCCGGCGCGGGTCAGGTACTCCGTCACCACGCGCGAGCCGGGCGCCAGCGAAGTCTTGATGTGCGGCCGCACGCTCAGCCCGGCTTCCACCGCCTTCTTCGCCAGCAGCCCCGCGGCCAGCAGCACGCCGGGGTTGGAGGTGTTGGTGCAGGAGGTGATGGCGGCGATGAGCACGTCGCCATTGCGGATCTCCAGCCCGTTGCTGGTGGTGAAGACCTGTCGCAGCTTCTCCGGCGGCTGGTTGAAGCCGTTCTGCGGCACCGGCTTGCTGAACAGCTCGGTGAAGGTGCTGGAGAGCCGGCCCAGCTCGATGCGGTCCTGCGGGCGCTTGGGGCCGGCCACGCTGGGCTGCACGGTGGAGAGGTCCAGCGACACCACCTGCGAGTAGTCGATCTCGCCCGCGCGCGAGACGCCGAACAGCCCCTGCGCCTTCCAGTAGGCCTCGAACAGCTCGATGTCGGCCTCGGGACGCCCGGTGCCGCGCAGGTACTCCACCGTGCGCTCGTCCACCGGGAAGAAACCCATGGTGGCGCCGTACTCCGGCGCCATGTTGCCGATGGTGGCGCGGTCGGGCAGGGCCAGCGAGCGCGTACCCTCGCCGAAGAACTCCACGAACTTGCCCACCACGCGGTGCTTGCGCAGGATTTCCGTGACCGTGAGCACCAGGTCCGTCGCCGTCACGCCCTCGCGCAACGCGCCGGTGAGCTCGAAGCCCACCACGTCCGGCGTGAGCAGGTACACCGGCTGTCCCAGCATCGCGGCCTCGGCCTCGATGCCGCCCACACCCCAGGCCACCACGCCCAGGCCGTTGATCATGGTGGTGTGGCTGTCGGTGCCCACGAGCGTGTCGGGGTAGCTCACGCCGTCGGCGTCGCGGTGCAGTCCACGCGCCAGGTACTCCAGGTTCACCTGATGCACGATACCGAAGCCCGGCGGCACCACCCGGAAGGTTTCGAAGGCCTGCATGCCCCACTTCATGAACTCGTAGCGCTCGCGGTTGCGCTCGAATTCGAGCTTCATGTTGAGGTCCAGCGCGGCGGGCGTGCCGTAGTGGTCGACCATCACCGAGTGGTCCACCACCAGGTCCACGGGCACCAGCGGCTCGATCAGCTTGGGATTGCGGCCCATGTCGGCGGCCACGTTGCGCATGGCGGCCAGGTCGGCCAGCAGCGGCACGCCGGTGAAGTCCTGCAGCACCACGCGCGCAACGACGAAGGGAATCTCCTCCTCGCGCTGCGCCACCGGCTGCCAGCGGGCCAACTGCTCCACGTGGTTCTCGGTGATCTTCTTGCCGTCGCAGTTGCGCAGCACGCTCTCCAGCACGATGCGCAGCGACACGGGCAGCCGCTGCACCGCGGGCCAGCGCTCGGTCAGCTTCGGCAGTGAGTAGAGCCGCCCCGTGCGCCCCGAGGGCGTGGAGAACTCCGTGAGCGTGTTCGCGAAGGCGTGCGCCATGGTGTGGACTCCCGTCGTTGAAGAACCGGAAATCCGGGCAAGGACCGCGCCCACGCATCCCGGGCGCTTCCTGGACTGCACGGTGCATGCGAGCTTCGGGCTGCGCCGCAAGGCATCCGCTTTCGCCTCGATAGCGTGACGTGGGTGATGCGACTAAAAAATGGCTATATGTCAAGAAAATAGTTACGTATATATCCCCTAAAAACATTAAATAAACCTGAAGAGACAAAAATTACTTTAATTAACCTGAGTATCTGGCCCTTTTGTCCTCTGCGTGTCGATTCGTGATTACCACGACACGATGCGATAACCCAGGAGCGTTTCATGAAGCCCCGTCTTCCGGTTCCCTGGGCTGGACTGGTGTCCTGCCTATTCAGCGCCATGCTGCTGTCCGCTTGTGGTGGCGGCGGCAGTAGCGGCGATTCTTCCCGTACCGATGACGGCAGCACGGAACGCGCACTGGCCGTCGATGCTGCCGTGCCGCTGTTCCAACTGCAGCTCTCCAGTGCTGTCGGTGGCTCCTTGCTTCCCTTCACGGTGGGGCAACCGCTGCGCCAGGGTGACGTGCCCGCGGGCCTGACGCTGACGGCCGAAGGCGTACCCGAGCTCCAGGCCGTCATCACGAACCGCTGGCCTGACGGCAGCGCCAAGTTCGCCATCGTCTCCGGCCGGGCCGATCTGCAGCCGGGCAGTTGGCGCAGCATCGGGCTGAGCGTGGCTGCGCCGTCGCAGGCGGCCGCACCCCTCACCACGGAAAACCTCAGAGCGACCGGCATTACCGCGCGCGTGGACTTCGGCGCCTTTGGCACCGTGGGTTGGTCGGCCGGCGACTGGGACACCCCGGCGCGTACCGTCGTGAGCGGGCCACAGATGAGCGCCTGGACTTTCCGCAAGCCCATCGGCAGCGATGCGCACTTGGTGGCCTGGCTCGAAGTGCGCGCCTACAAGGGCGGGCAGGTGGAGGTACTGCCCTGGATCGAAAACGGCTACCTCAACGTGCCCGGCGCCACCGAGAAGAGCGCGTCCGCCACGTTCACGCTGGGCAACCAGATGCGTTTCTCGCAGCCGCTGACGCTGCTCAACCACCAGCGCGCCGTGCTGGCCAGCGGCACCACGCTCACGCACTGGCTGGGCGCCGACCCGGTGGTCACGCCGCGGCATGACACCACTTACTTCATGGACAGTCGCCTGGTTCCCAGGTACAGCGGCCAGACGGTGGCCAGCAGCCCGTTGCTCGCGCAGTTGGTGGGCGAGTACACGCCGCTGATGCAGGGCGGCTTCCCGGACGGGATGGGGCATGTGGGTTACGACGGCTCCATTGGGCTGCTGCCCATGTGGGACGTGGCTTACCTGACCTCCCAGGGCGATCCGCGCGCCTGGCGCAGCACGATCATCAACGGCTACGCGGCCGGCCGTTACGGCCTGCATTACCGCGACGAGACGACGCAGCGCCCACTGGCCTTCTCCAAGTATCCGCACCTGGTGATGAGCTACGGTTCCGGCGTGTCCGGCATCGGCACGTCGTCCAAGAACCAGTACACGCCAAGCGTCTCCGGTGCCACGCCCCCGAGCTTCACCACCTCGCACCATCCCTCGATGGGCTACCTGGCGTACCTGATCAGCGGCTGGCACTACTTCCGGGAAGAAACCCAGTTCGTCGCCACGCTCAACTACCTCAAGCAGTCCGACACCGTGCGCCAGGGCAGCGGAGGCGTCCTGGAGTCCAGCTCGGGCGCGCTGACGCCCCGTGGCGCCGCCTGGGCTTTGCGCTCGCTGTCACAGGCTGCGATCGCCACGCCCGACGACGACCCGCTCAGCGGCGAATTCAAGGCCAGCATCAACGCCAACATTGACTACTACCACGGCCGCTATGTCGCCAAGCCCAACAATCCGCTAGGCCTGGTGCAGCCGTATGGCAACGGCTACACGAACACCGATCCCTTGATCGGTGCGAACTGGATGGACGATTTCTTCACCGGGTCGTTCGCCTTCATGAAGGGCCTCAAGCTGCACGACGAGACGCTGCAGCCCAAGCTCGACAGCTTCCTGGCCTGGAAATTCCGCGCCATCGTGGGCCGCCTGGGTGGCAGCGGCCCCGACCAGTTCGCCTACCCCTACGCCGGGCAGTACACCGTTCCTTTCGCGCCCAGCCTCAAGAGCGACTGGGTCAACGGCACGGGGCCCTGGTACGCGAACTGGGGCGAGGTGGCGCGCGCCATGAACCTGCCGACCAACGGTGAGCCGGGCCACATTCTGGACAGCGGCTATCGCGCCGATCCCACCGGTTACTGGGGCAACCTGATGCCAGCGCTGGCGTACGCGGTGGACGAGGGGGCCGAGGGCGCGGAGGCCGCGTGGGAGCGCGTGCAGTCCTCGCCCGACTACAAGGTGACGTTCACCAAGTTCAACGACACCCCGGTGTGGAGCGTGTACCCGCGCTCGAAGAGTTTGACCCTGCCGCCGAGCCGCACCTTGCCGCCGACGGCGCTTTTCGACTTGAAGCCCGGCCACTGGTTAGAGCTGCCCGAGACCAAGATCGCCTCCGTGCTCCCGGTACCGGCCCCCAGGGGCTGGCCGGCTGCGGTGGTCTGGGGCACCAACGGCGCCACGGCGGACACCCTGCGCAGCCGGCTGCTGGTCTGGGGCGGCGGTAACGGCAATTACTGGGGCAACGAGATGTACGCCCTGGAGCTTGACTCCCTGTCGATTCGCCGCATCGTCGAACCCAGCCCGTTCACGGTTGCCGGCCAGGACACGAACTGCGCCACCGCGCTGCCGGACGGTACGCCGCGCTCGCGCGCGACCGGCGGCAGCCTGACCTACATCCCGTCCCTGGACAGCTTCTTCGCCATTGCCGGCAACGTGTCCTACTGCCTGGACGGCACCCGGCCCTCCGGCGGCGTCTGGCTGCGCGATTTCAACGACGGCCAGTGGCTCATGAAGCGCGAAACCGCGCCCGTCCAGTACGGGTATGGCGTGATGGCGGTGTACGACGAGCTGACCCGCAAGGTCTTCATCAAGGACATGGCCAAGTTCCAAGCCTATTCGCCCGAAACCGACACCTTCACGGTGCTCAACGCCAACATGCCCGTGGACTACCACCTCTCGGCCGCGCTGGACACCAAGCGCCGCAAGCTGGTGATGCTGGGCAACGGGGTGCAGATCATCGACCTGGCCACCAACACGATGAGTACCGTGAGCACCATCAATCCTCCCGGACTGGTCACCGGCAAGCAGTCGCCGGGCGTGGCCTACGACCCGGTGGCCGACCGCATCGTGGCCTGGCACGGCGGCAGCGAGGTGTGGGCGCTGGACATGGACACGCTGGAGTGGACCCAGGTGGCTGCCAACGACGGTCCCACGGCCGCGGCGCCCGCCCAGGGTACGCACGGACGCTGGGCCTACATCCCCAAGCACAACGTGTTCGCGTTGATCAACGACATCAACCAGAACGCGTGGGTGTTCAAGCTCGGCACCGAGGCCGGGCAGCCAATGCCCTGATGCCGGTGGGCCGCGTCTAGCGCCCGCGCAGGAACAACGCGTCCAGCTCCTTCATCGTCACCTGGCGCCAAGTGGGCCGGCCGTGGTTGCACTGGTCGGCGCGCTCGGTGGCTTCCATCTCGCGCAGCAGGGCGTTCATCTCCTCCAGCGTGAGGCGCCGGTGGGCGCGCACCGCGCCGTGGCAGGCCATGGTGGCCAGCATCTCGTCGCGGGCGCGCTGCACCACGCGGCTCGACCCCACCTGCGCCAGCTCCGCCAGCACCGAGCGCACCAGCTCGGGCAGGTCGGCGTCCGGCAGCGCCGCCGGGCGGCTGCGCAGCGACAGCGAGGTGGCCGACAGTGGCGCCACGTCCAGGCCCAACTCCAGCAGCGTCTCGCGCTCGACCTCGGCCGTGGCCAGCTCGGTGGGCGTGGCGGCCATGGCCTCGGGAATCAGCAACGGCTGCGAGGGCAGCCTCCCCTGCGCCGCCTGCGAGCGTTTCAATCGCTCGTACACGATGCGCTCGTGCGCGGCGTGCATGTCCACGATCACCAGTCCCTGGGCGTTCTCCGCCAGCACGTACACGCCACCCACCTGCGCCAGCGCCCGGCCCAGCGGCCAGGCCGGCGACTCGGCAGTGCTCGCAGCGGCGAGCGGCGGCTCGCGCAAGGGTTCCGGCGCGACGGCGGTGCTCGCAACCACCGGGCCGGCCGCGGTGGCGGACTCGCCACGCGGTGTCAAGGAGGCTTCGGCGCGGCCCGCCGCGGCGGGCAGGCCAGCGGCCATCGCACCGCCGGTCACCGGCGCCCGGGTGGGCGCCACCGTCTCGCCGCGCAGCGCGCCCCAGGCAGCGAGCCCGCCGCTGCCGGACGGGGTGCGCCACGGACCGTCGTCCCAGCGCCGCGCGGCGGGCGTGTCGGCCAGGGCCAGGCCGGCCTGGTGGCGCAGCGGCGGCGTGGGCAGTTCCACCCGCTGCACGACCGGGGAAGAGGGCGCCGCGGATGCCGGCCAGGGTGCGTCCTGCGGCGCCTCCTGCGCCGCGCGCGTGAGCGCCAGCGCCTGCACCAGCGCCTGGCGCACCGCCTGGTGCACGGCGCGGCTGTCGCGGAAGCGCACCTCGATCTTGGTCGGGTGCACGTTCACGTCCACCAGCTCCGGCGCGATGTCCAGGAACAGTACGTAGGCGGGCTGGCGGCTGCTGTGGAGCTGGTCCTCGTAGGCCGAGCGCACGGCGTGGGCAACGAGGCGGTCGCGCACGAAGCGGCCGTTGACGTAGAGGTACTGCACGTCGGCGCGGCTGCGCGCGGCCTCGGGGTTGCCGGCGCGGCCCTCGATGCGCAGCGGCCCGGCAGCGGCCTGCACCGCGCGGCTGGCGGCGATGAAGTCGATGCCCAGCACCTCGCGCATGCGCTGCGTCAGCGCGTTGTCCTCGGGCAGCAGCCCGGCGCCGGCGGCGCGCCACTGCGCCGCGAGCTTGCCGTCGTGCCACACGCTGAAGCTCACGTCCGGGCGCGCCAGCGCGTGACGGCGCACGGCGTCCAGCGCGTGCGCGAACTCGGTGCTCTCGCTCTTGAGGAACTTGCGCCGCGCCGGGGTGTTGAAGAACAGCTCGCGCACCTCGACGGTGGTGCCCACGCCGCGCGCCGCGGGCGTGAGCTCGCCGGTGCGGGCATCGAGCCGGTGCGCGTGCGCGGCTTCCGCGGCGCGGCTGGCGATGCACAGTTCCGCCACCGAGGCGATGGCCGCCAGCGCCTCGCCCCGGAAGCCCATGCTGCGTACGTGCTCCAGCTCCGAGAGCGAGGCGATCTTGCTGGTGGCGTGGCGCTTGACGGCCAGGGCCAGCTGCGTGGAAGGGATGCCGCTGCCGTCGTCCTCGACCAGGATGGCGCGCATGCCGCCGCCGGTAAGGCGCACCGTGACCTGCGTGGCGCCGGCGTCCAGCGCGTTGTCCACCAGCTCTCGCACCACCGAGGCCGGGCGCTCCACCACCTCGCCCGCGGCGATCTGGCTCACCAGCGCATCGGGCAGTTCACGGATGGGTCGGCGCGGCGCGGCCGTGAGGGGGGCATTCATCAACGGGATTGTAGGAAGGCCGCCACAGGGCTTCCGGATAATGGGCTCCATGGAAATGCTCGCCCAGCTCGTTGATTTCATCCTGCACGTCGATGCGCACCTGATGGCGTTCGTGCAGGCCTATGGCGCGTGGGTGTACGCGCTGCTGTTCCTCATCGTCTTCGTCGAGACCGGCGTGGTGGTGATGCCCTTCCTGCCCGGCGATTCGCTGCTGTTCGTGGTGGGCGCGCTGTGCGGGCTGGACCTGATGAGCCTGCCGCTGGCCATGGCGCTGCTGATCGTGGCGGCGGTGCTGGGCGACCAGGTGAACTACAGCATCGGGCGCTGGCTGGGGCCGCAGGTGTTCCGCTGGGAAAGCTCGCGCTTCTTCAACAAGCGCGCCTTCGACCAGGCGCATGCCTTCTACGAGAAGCACGGCGGCATCACGATCGTGCTGGCGCGCTTCATGCCGTTCATCCGCACCTTCGTGCCCTTCGTGGCCGGCGTGGCGGCCATGACGCGGGGCAAGTTCTCCTTCTTCAACGTCTCCGGCGCCTTGCTGTGGGTGCTGTCGCTGACGCTGGCCGGCTACCTGTTCGGCAACATCCCCTGGGTCCAGGCCAACCTGAACTTGATCATCTACGCCCTGGTCCTCGTGCCTGCGGCCATCGCGGTGCTGGGCGCGTGGAAGGCGCGCCGGGCCGAGGCGGCGTGAAATTCCCCAGCGATTGAAACGGCAAGCGGCCCGAGGGGCCGCTTTTCCGTTGGGCGGGGCGCGAGCGCGAGGGGCGCTTACAGCGTCCGGTTCCGCGCCAGCGGCGGATTCTTGGCGAAATAGCGCCGGATGCCCGTGGCCACCGCCTTCACCAGCTCGCCGCGGTACTCGGGGCTGGCGAGCTTGCGCTCCTCCTCCGGGTTGGAGATGAAGGCCGTCTCCACCAGGATGCTCGGGATGTCGGGCGCCTTGAGCACCGCGAAGCCCGCCTGCTCGACGTTGCGCTTGTGCAGCTTGCCCACCTTGCCGATCTGGCCCAGCACCTCGCCGCCGAGCTTGAGGCTGTCCTTGATCTGCGCCGTGGTGCTCATGTCCAGCAGCGCGCGCATCACGTGCGCGTCGCCGTTCTTGAGGTTGGCGCCGCCGACCAGGTCCGAGGCGTTCTCGCGCTTCGCCATCCAGCGTGCCGCGGCGCTGGAGGCGCCCTTGTCGCTGAGCGCGAACACGCTGGCGCCGCGCGCCTCGGGGTTCATGAACGCATCGGCGTGGATGGAGACGAACAAGTCCGCCTGCACGCGCCGCGCCTTGTTCACGCGCTCGTTCAGCGGCACGAAGAAGTCGCCGTCGCGCGTGAGCATGGCGCGCATGCCGGGCACGGCGTTGAGCCGGTCGCGCAGCTGCAGCGCCACGGCCAGCACCACGTCCTTTTCCTTCAGCCCGCTGGGGCCGATGGCGCCCGGGTCCTCGCCGCCATGGCCCGGGTCCAGCGCGACCACGATCAGCCGGTCGATCTTCCGGAGCTGCTCGGCCGTGGGCGGCGGAGGTGGGGCGGGGGTCATCGGCGGCGGCGGGGGCGGCAACGCCGGCTTCGGGGCGGCGGCCACCGGCGGCGGCGTGGGAAGCCCCGGACGGTCCATGCGCTCGATGAACTCGCCCAGCGCGTCCTGCACCGAGCGCGCGGCCTGCTGCTCGGCCTGCGTCTTCTCGCGCAGCAGTGCCAGCAGCGGGTCCGGCGCTTGGGTAGGGTAGAGGTCGAACACCAGCCGGTGCTGGTACGCCGCCACGGGCGTCAGGCGGAACATCTGCGGCGCGGTGGCCTGCTTGAGGTCCACCACCAGCCGCACGGTGCGCGGCTGGTTCTGGCCCACGCGCACGCCTTCGATGAAGGGATCGTCCGCGCGCACCTTGCCCACCAGCTCGCGCAGCGCGGGGCTGAGCTCCAGGTTGTCGATGTCGATCACCAGCCGGTCGGGCGACTCCATGAGCTGATGCCGCGCCGTCAGGGCCTGATCGCTCTCAATGGTCACGCGCGTGTACTCCTCCGCGGGCCACACGCGCACGGCCACGATGCCCGCGCCCCAGGCCAGATCGCCCGCGCCCAGCAGCAGCGCCAGCGCGCCGCCGCGTTTCAACAGGCCGCGGCGCTCGAAGCAGGGATGGGGAAAACAGCGCGGCGAGCGGCTCATGCCAGCACCTCCAGCAGTTGCAGTCCGCGTGCACTGTGCGCCCGGGCGCGCAGTTCGCGCGAGTCGTCGTCGCGGATGTGCAACGTCAGCACCAGGTCCGCCGGGGGCAATACACCCGCCGCCTTGTCGGGCCATTCGGCGATTTTGAGCCCCGGCGCGGCGAACACGTCGCGAAAGCCGGCGTCCTCCCACTCGCGCGGGTCTTCGAAGCGGTAGAAGTCGAAGTGCGAGATGGCCAGGCCGTCCGCCTCGTGCGGCTCCAGCACGGCATAGCTGGGACTCTTGATGCGGCCGGTGACGCCCAGCGCGCGCAGCAGGTGTCGCACGAAGGTGGTCTTGCCCGCACCCAACGGGCCGTGCAGTTCGATGAAGGCGTTGCGCAGCGACGGCGACGCGGCCAGCCGCGCCGCGCAGGCCGCGGCATCGGCCTCCGTCGGCCAGTGGAAACTGCGGCTACCTAGAATCTGGGGATGGGATTGAAGGGTCATGAGGCGCTCGCATTGCTGGAGCCACTGCGCGGCTGGGCGCGCGAGCTGGGATTTTCCCAGATCGGTATCAGCGGCGTGGACCTGAGCGCGGCCGAGCCGGGCCTGCGCGCCTGGTTGGAGGCCGGATTCCACGGCTCCATGCACTACATGGCCACGCACGGCATGAAGCGCGCACGGCCCGCGGAGCTGGTGCCCGGCACCGTCAGCGTCATCGCCGCGCGCATGGACTACCTGCCGCGCGGCACGCCGGATGGTTGGCAGCGCATCGAGTTCGAGCGGCTGGGGCAGCCGCTCCAGGCCGGCGTATCGATGTACGCCCGCGGGCGCGACTACCACAAGGTGCTGCGCGCGAGGCTGCAAAAGCTCGCCGACCGGCTCGCCGCGGCCGTCGGTCCCTTCGGCCACCGCGTGTTCACGGACTCGGCCCCGGTGCTGGAGGTGGAGCTCGCCACCCGTGCCGGCCTGGGCTGGCGCGGGCGCCACACGCTCACGCTTTCGCGCGATGCGGGCTCGACCTTCTTTCTGGGCGAGATCTACGTGGACTTGGCGCTGCCGCACAGCGAGCCCGCGCAGGCGCACTGCGGCGGCTGCTCGGCCTGCCTGGACATCTGCCCGACGCGGGCCATCGTGGCGCCGTACCGGCTGGACGCGCGGCGCTGCATCTCCTACCTGACCATCGAGCACGACGGGCCGCTTCCACTCGAGCTGCGTCCGCTGATGGGCAACCGCATCTACGGCTGCGACGACTGCCAGCTCGCGTGCCCGTGGAACAAGTTCGCGCAGCGCTCGCCGCTGCCGGACTTCGAGCTGCGGCCGCATTTCGAGGCGCCCACGCTGCTGCGGCTCTGGGGCTGGAGCGAGGCGGAGTTCCTCTCCCGCACCGAGGGCAGCCCGATCCGGCGCATCGGCCACGAGCGTTGGCAGCGCAACCTGGCGGTGGCGCTGGGCAACGCGCTGCGCGCGGGCTTGAGCGACGCAGACGAGGCGGCGGTGCGGCAGGCGCTGACGGCACGACGCGAGGCAGCGGGCGAGCTGGTGCGGGAGCACATCGACTGGGCGCTGGCGCAGGCAGGCACTGAAATCACGGCGAACGCGCTGGCCAGGGGTTGAGTCGGGGCGCCACAGCCCGAAACGCTGCGCCAACTGCTTCGTCATCCCCGCGCAGGCGGGGACCCAGGCGGCCCCCAAGGCAGCCGCAGGTGCATTGGTCGGCATGCTGGTGACTTCTGAACCGGTTCGCCGCAGTTTTGCTGCGCTCTGACGCGGGACCGCCTGGGTTCCCGCCCGCGCGGGAATGACGATTCAACTTACCCCTGCAACCGCGCCAGCGACCACAACGCCACCGGCACGCTGACCATGCCCAGCAGTGTCGAGAGCGTCACCAGCCCGGCCACGAAGCCCGGGTGCCCGCCCAGCCGCGCGGCCAGCACGTAGCAGGTGGAGGCGGTGGGCAGCGCGGCGAAGGCCACCACCACCAGCTGCTGCACCGGCGGCAGCCCCAGCACCTGCACCAGCACCAGCGCCACCAGCGGCAGCACCGCGTGGCGGATGGACAGGAAGGCCGTCGCCAGCCTTGGCGCCTCGCGCAGCGCGCCCAGCTGCAGCCCGGCGCCCACCGCCATCAGGCCCAGCGGCAATGCGGCGGTGCCCACGCGTTGCAGGCTCACGGCCACCGGCTCGGGGAAGGTCAGGCCGATCAGGTTGCCCAGCAGCCCGGCCACGGTGCTGAGGATCAGCGGGTTGCGCATCAGCTCGCGCCCGAAATGCTGCCCGCCGTGGCGCGCCAGCGGCCATACCGCGGCGATGTTGCACAGCGGCACGCAGAAGGCGATCACCAGCGCGATGGCGGCCACCGCCGGCGCGCCGCCCAGCCGCTCGGCCAGCGCCAGGCCAATGTAGGAGTTGAAGCGAAAGGCCGTCTGCGCGCCCGAGGCGTGGGCCACGCGGTTCACCCCGCGCAGCAGGCCCAGCGAGTAGGCCAGCACGATGCCGCAGCCCACCACCGCCAGGCCGCTGAACACCAGCGTCAGCATCGCGCCGGGCTGCAGTGGGTTGCGCACGATGGCGTTGAACAGCAGCACCGGGAACAGCAGGTAGTACACCAGCCGCTCCATGGCCTCCCACACCGGGCGGTTGAGCGCCGTGTAGCGACAGATCAGGAAGCCCGCTGCAATGAGCAGGAAGTCGGGCAGCAGCAACAGGGCCTCGTTCATCGCGAAAGTGTGCCAGCGCGCCTTTGCTGCGCCCGCCGCGGGGATGGAACGCCGCCCGCGATGCGGGACGGTGCATCCGGTTGGCCGCGACCTGTAACCATCGGCCACAATGGCCCAGGCGCCGGACGGTCCGGCCCCTGGATGGAGACAAGCGGATGAAAAGACAACGTTTGCGGATGCTTGCGGCGCTGCTGGGTCTGGCCGCCACGAGCCCGCTGCTGATGGCGCAGGGCTACCCCGCGAAACCCGTGCGGCTGGTGGTTCCGTTCGCACCCGGTGGCACCACCGACATCGTGGCGCGCACCGTGTCCGACAAGCTCGGCGCGGCGCTGGGCCAGACCGTGGTGGTGGAGAACAAGGCCGGCGGCGGCGGCGTCGTGGGCGCGCAGGAGCTGGCCCGTGCCGCGCCCGACGGCTACACGCTGGGCATCGCCACCGTCTCGACCACGGCGGCCAACCCGGCCGTCAACCCGCGCACGGGCTACAACCCGCTCACGGACTTCACGCCCATCATCAACCTCGCGGCCACGCCCAACCTCATCGCGGTGCACCCGAGCTTCCCGGCCAAGAACTACGCCGACTTCGTGGCGCTGCTGAAGAAGAGCCCGGGCCGCTACAGCTATTCGAGCTCCGGTACTGGCGGCATCGGCCACTTGCAGACCGAACTGTTCAAGAGCCTCACCGGCGTGTTCATCACGCACATTCCCTACCGCGGCGCGGGCCCGGCGCTCAACGACACGGTGGCGGGGCAGGTGCCCATCATGTTCGACAACATGCCCTCGGCGCTGCCCTTCGTGAAGGAAGGCAAGCTCGTGCCGATCGTGGTGGCGGCGCCGCAGCGCTTGTCGATTCTGCCCAACGTGCCGACCTTCAAGGAAGTCGGGCTGGAACCGGTCAACCGCATGGCCTACTACGGCATCGTCGGCCCGAAGAACCTGCCCAAGGACGTCGTGGAAAAGGTCCACAACGCGGCGAAGCAGGCGCTGGCCGATCCGGCCGTGCGCAAGCGCATCGAGGACACCGGCTCGCTGGTCGTGGGCAACACGCCCGAGCAGTTCGCCGAGCAGATCCGCGCCGAGTTCGAGGTCTACAAGGGCGTGGTTGCGCGCCAGAACCTGCGGCTGGATTGACGTGAAAGCAGCAGTACCCGAGGCGGCGGCGCCAGTCGCTCAGGCCGCGCCTGCCGCCGAGGCCCCGGAGTCCGCGGCGCGCGCGGCCAGCCGCGTGTCCATCGAGCGCTTCGTGCAGGCACTGTGGATCGAGGATGGCCTCTCGGCCAACACGCTGGCGGCGTACCGGCGCGACCTCTCGCTCTACGCCGACTGGCTCGACGCCGAGGCCGGGCACAGCCTCGACGCCACCACCGAGGCCGACCTGCGCGGCTACATCGCCGCGCGCCACGGCGAGACGCGTGCCACCACCGCCAACCGGCGGCTGACGGTGTTCAAGCGCTACTTCCGCTGGGCGTTGCGCGAGCACCGGTTGCAGCAGGATCCCACCCTGAAGCTGCTGTCGGCGCGCCAGCCGCTGCGCGTACCCAAGTCGCTGTCGGAGGCGCAGGTGGAGGCGCTGCTGGCCGCGCCGCCGGTGGAGGAGCCGCTGGGCCTGCGCGACCGCGCGATGCTGGAGCTGATGTACGCCAGCGGGCTGCGGGTGAGCGAGCTGGTCGGGCTGGGACTGCTGTCGCTGGGCCTGGCCGAGGGGGTACTGCGCGTCACGGGCAAGGGTGCCAAGGAGCGGCTGGTGCCCTTCGGCGAGGAGGCGCACGGCTGGCTGCGCCGCTACCTGGCCGAGGCGCGGCCGGCGATCCTGGGCCCGCGCCAGAGCGACGCCCTGTTCGTCACCGTGCGCGGCGAGGGCATGACGCGGCAGATGTTCTGGCAACTGGTGAAGAAGCACGCGCGCGCCGCGGGTATCACGGTGCCGTTGTCGCCGCACACGCTGCGCCACGCCTTTGCCACGCACCTGCTCAACCACGGCGCGGACCTGCGCGCGGTGCAACTGCTGCTGGGGCATGCCGACATCTCCACCACCACCATCTACACCCACGTCGCGCGCGAGCGGCTGCGCGCGCTGCACGCGGCGCATCATCCGCGGGCGTGAGGGTGGGTGACACGTGGGCTGCCGGCGCAACCGCCCATGCCGAGCGCCCCTGAATGAAAAAAGGCCGGTCTTGCGACCGGCCTTCATGCTGACGTAACCGTTGCGGGCTGCAATCAGAAGTTGTGGCGCACGCCCAGGGCGAAGGACGAGGTGTCCGTGCCGCCGGCAACCGTGTTGCCAAAAGCGGAGTAGGTGGCGGCGGCCTTGTTGTCCACCTTGGTGTAGAAGGCGTACACCTTGGTGCGCTTGCTCAGGTTGTAGTTGTAGGCCACGGTGTACTGGATTGCGTCGGAGGCGGCCTTGGTGCCGGTCTCGCGCTTGATCTTGTCGGCGTAGCCCACGTTGACGTGGAACTCGCTGCCGCCCAGCGTGTACATCGCGGACACGCGGTAGCTGTCACGCTTGGCCTCAGGCGTGCCGTTGTCGACTTCGTTGCGGACGTAATAGGCACCCACCGTGAAGGCGCCCAGTTCGTACAGCGCGCGCAGGCCGTACTCCTTGCCGTCGGTGCCCGTCACGCCGTCCAGCGTCGCGGAGGTCGAGTCGACGAAGCTGGCACCCAGGTGCAGCGGGCCGCGGTCGTAGTTGACGGCCAGCACGCCGGAGTAGGTGCCGGCGTTGCTTTCGCTGGCGATGCCCGTGGCGGGATCAACCGTCTGCTTCAGGCCATACTGGCCTTCCACCGTCAGGCCGCCGTAGCTCACCGTGTTGAAGGCCACGGTGTTCTGCATGACACCGGGATACAGGTAGAACGCATCCGACGACGTACCGGTGTCGTGGTTGTGCATGCTGATGTAATCAGCCGTCGTGTAGTACGCAGCCGACGGGCCCATGTTGCCCAGGCGCAGGCGGCCGTACGGCGTCTGCAGGCCAACCCACGACTCACGGCCGAACAGGCGCGACGTGCCGGCACCAGTATCCGACGAGAAACCGCTCTCCAGCACGAACAGGCCCTTGAAGCCGCCGCCCAGGTCTTCACTGCCACGCAGGCCCCAACGCGACGCGTTGTTCTGAAGCGCGGTGACATGGCTGCTGGAGCCACCGGCCGGCTTGGTCGTCTGGTACTCGACCGACGTGTTCACGCGGCCATACAGCGTGACGGAGCTTTGGGCGAAAGCGGCGCCCGCAGCCAGCATGGCCGCCGCAGCAATGAGAGTGCGCTTCATTGAAGAATCCCTTTAGTTTGAACAATCGGGGCTATTACTGCCCGATGGCTTGGATTCTAAGAACAGGTTTGCCGAATACCCGTGATGGGGAGCCAAGTTGTCCCGTTTTGTGACTGCGGCGCAACACTTCGTGGCGTGCGGGCGATCGATGCCCGCACAACCTTTGCGTTAGCTCAACGGCCGCGCAAATGCGCCGGCGCCTCCAGCCGCTTGGCCAGCGTGGACAGCAGCAGCGTGAGCACCAGGTACAGCGCCGAGATGGCGAGGTACGGCTCCCAGTAGCGCGAGTACGCGCCCGCCACGGTGCGCGCGGCCAGTGCCAGCTCGGCCAGGCCGATGGCCGAGACCAGGGACGAGTCCTTGATCAGCGTCACGCCCTCGTTGACCAGCGCAGGCACCATGCGGCGGAAAGCCTGGGGCAGGATCACCTCGCGCATGGCCTGCGCGTGCGTCAGGCCCAGGCTGTAGGCGGCCTGGGTCTGGCCGCGGTGGATGCTCTGGATGCCCGCGCGAAAGATCTCGCTGATGTAGGCCCCGGCGTTGAGCGTGAGCGCCAGCGCGCCGGAGAAGAAGGCGCCGTGCTCCTGGCGGAACTCGCGTGCCGCCTCACCCGTGAGCAGCCAGCCCGTCTCCGGGTGGATCAGCGTGGGCATGAGCGCGAAGTGCACCAGCAGGATCTGCACGAACAGCGGCGTGCCGCGGAAGAAGGTGACGTAGCCCAGCGTCACCGCGCGCGCGAGCTTCATCAGCACGCGCAGCAGCGGCGCCTTGGGCTCGGGCGCGTCGGCCGAGCTGCTGACCAGCCCCAGCAGCGCGCCCAGCACCAGCCCGGCGAACACGGCCACCAGCGCGAGCTTGACCGTCATCCACAGCGCGGAGGCGAACAGCGGGCCGTAGCCCGCCAGGATCTCCCAACGTAAATCCACTTCGGTGCGGCCTTACTTCGACGCGGCCGAGGCCGGGGTGCCGGCGGTCGCCGGAGCGCTGCCGAAATACTTGGCGTAGATGCGGTCGTAGGTGCCGTCCGCGCGGATGCCGGCCAGGCCCTGGTTGAGCATCTCCAGCACCGCGGTGTTGCCCTTGCGCACGGCGATGCCGTACTGCTCAGGCGTGAAGCTGGGGTCGCTCACGGTCTTGAAGCCCGCGCCGGCGTTGTTGGTCACGTAGTGGGCAATCACGCCGTTGTCGGCCACCACCGCGTCCACGCCGCCGGACTCCAGCTCCTTGAGCGCCAGCGGAGTGGACTCGAAGCGCTTGATGGCCGCGCTGTTCTTGCCCAGCAGCTTGGTGACCACCTCGTCGCCGGTGGTGCCGGTCTGAACGCCGACCTTCAGCGGCTTGAGATCTTCGAACTTCGTGACCTTGGAGTCCTTCCTGACGGCGATGAGTTGCACGGCGTCGAAGTAGGGCGCCGTGAAGTCCATGCTCTGCTTGCGCTCGTCGGTGATCGTGATGGCCGACACCAGCAGGTCGCGGTCACCCTGCGCCACGGCGTTGAAGATGCCTTCCCAGGGGGTGTTGACGAACTTCACCTGCACGCCGGCCTTGGCAGCGATGGCGCTGACGATGTCGATGTCGAAGCCAACGATCTCGCCCTTCTCATTCTGCGACTCGAAAGGAGCGTAGGCGGCGTCGGTGCCGACCACGTAGACCTTGGCCGGCGCGGCCGGGGTGGCGGCTGTGGATTCGGACGCCGCAGGTGCCGCCGGGGCGGCAGCCTCTTCCTTCTTGCCGCAGGCGCCCAGCAGCGTTGCGGTACCGAGCAGGCCGGCCTGCAGGAAAACGCGGCGGGAGGTGGTGTTGTTGGCCATGGAGGTCCAGAAAATTGTTGAGTGTGTCCAGTTTATGCGGTGGCCGGCGCCAGACTCCCGACAGGCATCAAGCCTGCTGCTCCAGCGCCAGCAACTCGGCTTGCGTGAACTCCGCGGCCAGCCGCGCGGCATGGTTGAAGGGTGGGCGCGGGCGCGGCGCCTGGTAACGCTGGGTGAGCTCGGGGTAAAGCGCAATGGGGTCGAGCCCGCGTTGCGCGCACAGCCAGCGGTACCAGCGGTTGCCCACCGCGACATGGCCCACCTCGTCGCGCAGGATCACGTCCAGGATCGCCACGGCACGCTCGTCGCCGGCGCGGCGGAACTTCTCCTGCATCGGCGGCGTGGCATCGAGCCCGCGTGCTTCAAGCGTGCGCGGCACCAGCGCCATGCGCGCCAGCGCGTCGCCGGCGGTGCGCTGCGTCATCAGCCACAGGCCGTCGTGGGCCTCGAAGTCGCCGTAGTCGTGGCCGAGGCTTTGCAGGTGCGCGCGCACCAGGCCGAAGTGCAGTGCTTCCTCGGCCGCCACGCGGGCCCAGTCGCGGTAGAAGGCCGGCGGCATGCCGGCAAAGCGCCACACTGCGTCCAGCGCCAGGTTGATGGCGTTGAACTCGATGTGCGCCACCGCGTGCAGCAGCGCGGCGCGGCCGGCCGGGGTGAAAGGCGAGCGTGCGGGCACCTGGCGTGGCTCCACCAGGCGCGGCAACGCCGGGCGGCCGGGCACGTCCGCAGGCTCCTCCAGCGCCAGCG
Organism: uncultured Azohydromonas sp.; assembly: GCF_937926365.1. GTDB lineage: Bacteria > Pseudomonadota > Gammaproteobacteria > Burkholderiales > Burkholderiaceae_C > Azohydromonas. Next base: position 26,791 of record NZ_CALAOH010000127.1, read on the forward strand.
CCGGGTCGAGCACGAAACCGTCGAAACCCTCGTGCAGCGCGGTGGCCTGGGCCGACTTGGCGACAGGGTCTCGCTCGCACAGGGCGCGCAACGCGGCACGGCGCAGGCAGGGCAGGTCGTTCATGGTCGATGCGGGGGCGGATGGGAGCGGAAGGGGCGGCGAGGTGGCGGCAAAGGCCCGGTGGCGGGGCCGGGCGCACGCCTTGCCCTCGGGCGGGAGTGAAGGCGGCTCCTAGAATTATCGGCTTGCGGCGCGCCGGGGCCCGACCGGCTGCACTTCCCGCCGCGCGGCGCCCGGATGATTCCCCGCGCCTTCCCCTTCCATCGCTCTGCCCGGCATGGCTCCCGGCGCAGGGCCGCAGTACATCAAGCACATCAACAACACCATGAGCGATCTGCACAAATTCCTGTTCGAGGGCCTGCCCGTGCGCGGCATGCTGGTGCGGCTCACCGACAGCTGGCGCGAGGTGCTGCAGCGTCGCGAGGCCAGCGGGGGCTACCCGGCGCCAGTGCGCGAGCTGCTGGGCCAGATGACGGCCGCGGCGGTGCTGATGCAGTCCAACATCAAGTTCAACGGCGCGCTGGTGATGCAGATCTTCGGCGACGGCCCGGTGAAGATGGCCGTGGTGGAAGTGCAGCCGGAGCTGCATTTCCGCTCCACCGCCAAGGTCGTGGGCGAGGTGGCCGAGGGCGCCGGGCTGGAGGCCATGCTCAACGTGCACAACCGCGGCCGTTGCGCCATCACGCTGGACCCGCGCGACCGCCAGCCCGGCCAGCAGCCCTACCAGGGCGTGGTGCCGCTGTCGGCCATGGGCGAGGAGTTCCACGCGCTGCAGAGCATCTCCGAGGTGCTGGAGCAGTACATGCGCCAGTCCGAGCAGTTGGAGACGCGCCTGATGCTGGCGGCCAACGACGAGGTCGCCGCCGGGCTGCTGATCCAGCGCCTGCCCGTCGAAGGACTGGGCAACCTGGAGAGCAAAGAGAAGCAGGCCGAGGCCGAAGTGCTGGCCGAGGGCTTCAACCGCATCGCGCACCTGGCCTCCTCGCTCAAGGCCGAGGAACTGCTGACGCTGGACTCCGAGACCATCCTGCACCGGCTGTTCTGGGAGGAGGACGTGCGACGCTTCGAGCCGCAGCAGCCGCGCTTCGCCTGCACCTGCTCGCGCGAGCGCGTGGGCTCCATGCTCAAGGGCCTGGGCCGCGAGGAGATCGACTCCATCGTGGCCGAGCGCGGCGAGGTGGAGATCGGCTGCGACTTCTGCGGCCGCCAGTACCACTACGACGCCGTGGATGTGGGCGAGCTCTTCACGCCGGAGCGCGACCAGCCGCCGTCGTCCACGGCGGTGCAGTGATCCTCAGGGCGCGCCGCGCCCGGTCGATGCCCGCAGCGCGTGCTCGCACTGCGGGTCGTCGCAGTCTTCGCACACCCAGCGCCAAGCCGGCTGTGCTGCCTCGCGCTCGCGCAGCCGCGTGAACAGGCCCGCGCGCGGCGCGGACAGCGTGCGCAGCCAGGGCGACAGGGCGTCCACCGCGCAGTCCACCCGCGCCTCGCCCTCGCCGCGCACCACCGACCACGACAGCCCGTGTGCCAGCAGCAGGCCGCGCACCAGGCGGTCCACCGGCGCGCGCACCTGCGGGCCGTCGCGCAGGTGCGCGTCGGCCACCCAGGGCAGGTCCAGCGCGGTGAGCAGCGTCGCGGCGCAGCGGCGCTGGAACTCCACCGCCATGGCGTGCAGCGAGCGGTCGTCGAACAGCAGCTCGCTGTAGACGGCCGTCATCAACGGCGTGGTGTCGGCCACCACCAGGTCGTGCGCGGCCGCAGCCTGCTCCAGGCGGCGCTGCTGCGCCAGCGCGATGCCGAGCTGTTCCTCGGCGCGCGGCGTGCGGCCCTCGCGCTCGCACCACTCCCGCAGCACCTCCGGCACCCAGGCCACGGACAGGCCCGTCTCGCGCGCCAGCCGCTCGGCCAGGGCCCGGGCCAGCACGGTCTTGCCCGTGCTCTCGGCGCCGAGCAGGGCAATGACGTTGAGGGAATCGGGGACGTTGGACATGTCAGGCGGCGGGAAGCCACGCCGGCGGCGTGGCAAGGCTCAGGCCGAGGCCAGCGCCTGCGGCTGCTGCCGCGCCAACCGCGCCCAGCGGCGCCAGCCCACGGCTGACAGCACGGCGAACAGGGCATAGAGCAGCACCGTCAGCCACAGGCCCTTGTAGGCGAAGAGGGCGACGCTGGCGATGTTGACCACCACCCAGGTCGGCCAGTTCTGCACGTACTTGCGCCCCAGCAGCCACTGGCCGGCGAGGCTGGCCACGGTGGTGAAGGCATCGGCGTAGGGCACGTCGGAGTCGGTGACGCTGTCCAGCAGCCAGCCCGCCAGCGGCCAGGCGGCCAGCGTCACCAGGCCCAGCCGCAGCAGGCCGCGGCGGTCGAGGTCGCGCACCTGCAGCGCGCGGCCGTCGTCCTGCGTGCCGCGCAGCCACTGCCACCAGCCCCACAGCGCCGCGGCGATGAAGACGAGCTGCAGCAGTGCCTCGCCGTAGAGACGGCTGCCGGCGAAGAGCAGGGCGTAGAGGGCGCTGCTGGCGATGGCCAGCGGCCAGGCCAGCGGGTTCACGCGCAGATTGCAGTGCACCATCCACAGCGCCAGCACGAAGGCCAGCAGCTCGGCGCGGCTGACCGCCACGCCCCAGGCCGTGAACACGGCGGCTTGCAGCCACTGCATGGCGCTTCAGTGCCGCGACGGCGGGATCTGCACCAGGATCTCGTCGGGCTTGACCATGCCCAGCTCGGCGCGGGCACGTTCCTCGACCATCTCCAGGCCGTCACGCAGATCGGCCACCTCGTTGGCCATGCGCTGGTTGACTTCGCGCGCCTGCGCGTTTTCCTGCAGCTGGACCTGCAGCTGCGCGCGCAGCGCCTGCACGTTGCGCACGCCGCCCTTGCTCCACCACAGCTCGTAATGCACCAGCGCCAGCAGCGCCAGCAGCACCAGGGTCACCAGTCGCATGGCCTTTGTCGTACTTCAGAGGTCCAGGGCCGCCTCCAGCGCCTTTGTCCCAGGCCCGGCGGGCGGGCTTGGAACGAGGGGTAGGGCGGTACTGCTTGGAGGGGCCCGGAGCCTTTCCGGATCAGCGCAGGTTGTAGAACGCGGCGCGGCCGGGGTAGACGGCGATGTCGCCCAGGTCTTCCTCGATGCGCAGCAGCTGGTTGTACTTGGCCATGCGGTCGCTGCGGCTCATCGAGCCGGTCTTGATCTGGCCGGCGTTGGTGGCCACGGCGATGTCGGCGATGGTCGAGTCCTCGGTCTCGCCCGAGCGGTGGCTGATCACGGCGGTGTAGCCCGCGCGCTTGGCCATCTCGATGGCGGCGAAGGTCTCGGTCAGCGTGCCGATCTGGTTGATCTTGATGAGGATCGAGTTGGCGATGCCCTTGTCGATGCCTTCCTTCAGGATCTTGGTGTTGGTCACGAACAGGTCGTCGCCCACCAGCTGCACGTTCTTGCCCAGGCGCTGCGTCAGGTGCGCCCAGCCTTCCCAGTCACCCTCGGCCATGCCGTCCTCGATCGAGATGATCGGGTACTTGTCGCACCAGGTCGCCAGGATGTCGGTCCACTGCGGCGCCGACAGCTTCAGGCCGCCTTCGCCTTCGAGCACGTACTGGCCGTCCTTGTAGAACTCGCTGGCGGCGCAGTCCAGGCCGATGGCGATCTGCTCGCCGGCGGTGTAGCCGGCCTTGTCGATGGCTTCCAGAATCAGCTGGATCGCCGCCTCGTGGTTCTCCACGCTGGGGGCGAAGCCGCCCTCGTCGCCCACGGCGGTGCTCATGCCCTTGGCGTCGATGATTTTCTTCAGGGCGTGGAACACCTCGGCGCCGTAGCGCACGGCCTCGCGGAAGCTCGGCGCGCCCACGGGGATGATCATCAGCTCCTGCAGGTCCAGGTTGTTGTTGGCGTGCGCGCCGCCGTTGATGACGTTCATCATCGGCACGGGCATCTGCACCGCACCCATGCCGCCGAAGTAGCGGTACAGCGGCAGGCCGGACTCTTCCGCGGCGGCGCGCGCCACGGCCATGGAGACGGCCAGCATCGCGTTGGCGCCCAGGCGGCCCTTGTTGTCGGTGCCGTCGAGGTCGATCAGCGTCTTGTCCAGGAAGGCCTGCTCGGAAGCGTCCAGGCCCAGCACGGCCTCGGAGATCTCGGTGTTGACGTGCTGCACGGCCTTGAGCACGCCCTTGCCCAGGTAGCGCGACTTGTCGCCGTCGCGCAGCTCGATGGCCTCGCGCGAACCGGTGGAGGCGCCCGATGGGACGGCGGCACGGCCCATGGTGCCGGACTCCAGCAGCACATCACATTCCACGGTGGGGTTGCCGCGGCTGTCCAGAATTTCGCGGCCGACGATGTCGACGATGGCACTCATGGGTCAATCTCTCCGGTAGGGTTGGATTCGAGTCTGCACACGCCCGGCGGGCATGCGGCCGTTGCGTTGACGGCGCTCTGGGAACAGGCCGAGGACGCCGCCTTCAGGCGACGCCTTCGACCAGGATCATGCGCATCACGCCCGCGCCTTCACGCAGGCTGCGCGCATGGGTGTAAGTCTCGCTGTGGTAGTAGGCCCGCGCCTTCTCGGCGTTCTCGAAGCGCAGCACCACGATGCGCTCGGGCGACCACGGCCCTTCGAGCACTTCGATGGCGCCGCCGCGCACCAGCACCTCCGCGCCATGCTCCTGCATGGCGCGGGTGCTCCACTCGCGGTAGTTGGCCATCTTCTGCGCGTCGGTGATCTGCACGTCGGCAATGATGTAGGCGCTCATCGGGGTCGGGTCCTCAGCAGCTGAAGTCGTTTTCGAGCAGGGGCTGCGTCTTGATGACGCGGTCCAGCGCCAGCAGCTGCTCCAGCAGCGCGCGCATGTGCTTGAGCGGCACGGCGTTGGGGCCGTCCGACAGCGCCTTGGCCGGGTCGGGGTGCGTCTCCATGAACAGCCCCGAGATGCCCACCGCCACCGCCGCGCGCGCCAGCACCGGCACGAACTCGCGCTGGCCGCCGCTGCTCGTGCCCTGGCCGCCGGGCAGCTGCACCGAGTGCGTGGCATCGAAGACGACCGGGGCGCCCGTCTCGCGCATGATCGCCAGGCTGCGCATGTCGGAGACAAGGTTGTTGTAGCCGAAACTCACGCCGCGCTCGCAGGCCATGAAGGCGTCATCGTCCAGGCCCTTCTCGCGCGCGGCGGCGCGGGCCTTGTCAATGACGTTCTTCATGTCGTGGGGCGCGAGGAACTGCCCCTTCTTGATGTTCACCGGCTTGCCCGACTGCGCCACGGCGCGGATGAAGTCGGTCTGGCGGCACAGGAAGGCCGGCGTCTGCAGCACGTCCACTGCGGCGGCCACGCGCTCGACCTCGGCCTCGCTGTGCACGTCGGTGATCACGGGCACCTGCAGTTGCGAGCGCACCTTGGCCAGGATCTCCAGGCCCTTGTCCATGCCGGGGCCGCGGAAGCTCGTGCCGCTGGAGCGGTTGGCCTTGTCGTAGCTGCTCTTGAAGATGAAGGGGATGCCCAGCTCGCTGGTGATCTCCTTGAGCCGCCCGGCCACCTCGGCCTGCAGCGTCTCGCTCTCGACCACGCAGGGTCCGGCGATGAGAAAGAACGGCTTGTCGAGGCCAACCTCGAATCCGCACAGCTTCATGCGGGTCTCCTTCAGCGCTGGGGCTGCTTGCTCGCGTGGTGGTCCAGCGCGGCCTTGACGTAGCTGATGAACAGCGGGTGGCCGTCCCAGGGCGTGCTCTTGAACTCGGGGTGGAACTGCACGCCGACGAACCACGGGTGCACTTCCTGCGGCAGCTCGACCATCTCGGTGAGCTTCTCGCGCTGCGTGATGGCCGAGATGACCAGCCCGGCCCGCTGCAGCTTGTCGAGGTAGTGCTCGTTGGCCTCGTAACGGTGGCGGTGCCGCTCCGTGACCACGTCGCCGTAGATGCGGTGCGCGATGGTGCCGGGCTTGACGTCCGAGCTCTGCGCCCCGAGGCGCATGGTGCCGCCCAGGTCCGAGCCGGCATGGCGCTTCTGGATCGTGCCGTCGGCATCCTGCCACTCGTCGATGAGCGCGATCACCGGGTGCGGCGTGTTGGGGTCGAACTCGGTGCTGTTGGCACCGGCCAGGCCCGCCAGGTGGCGCGCGACCTCGATGGTGGCCACCTGCATGCCCAGACAGATGCCCAGGTACGGAATCTTGTGCTCGCGGGCGTACTGGGCCGCCAGGATCTTGCCCTCCACGCCGCGCTTGCCGAAGCCGCCGGGCACCAGGATGGCATCGAACTGCGCCAGGCTGTCGATGTTCTCCGGCGACAGCTGCTCGGAATCCACGTACTCGATGTTCACGCGCGCGTGGTTGTGGATGCCCGCGTGGCGCAGTGCCTCGTTGAGCGACTTGTACGAGTCCGACAGGTCGGTGTACTTGCCGCACATGGCGATGGTGACCTGGTGCCTCGGGTTCGCCACCTCGTACACCAGCTTGTCCCACTGGCGCAGGTCGGCCGGGCGCGTGAGCAACTGCAGCTTCATGCAGATGAGCTCATCGAGCCCCTGCTCGTGCAGCATGCGCGGCACCTTGTAGATGGTGTCCACGTCCCACATCGAGATCACGCCGGCTTCCTGCACGTTCGTGAACAGCGAGATCTTGTCGCGCTCGTCGTCGGGGATGCGGCGGTCGGCGCGGCACAGCAGCGCGTCGGGCTGGATGCCGATCTCGCGCAGCTTCTGCACCGTGTGCTGCGTGGGCTTGGTCTTGAGCTCGCCCGCGGCACCGATCCACGGCACGTAGGTGAGATGGACGAAGGCGGTGTTGGCCGGACCCATGCGCAGGCTCATCTGGCGCGTGGCTTCCAGGAAGGGCAGCGACTCGATGTCGCCCACCGTGCCGCCGATCTCCACGATCGCCACGTCCACCGCGTCAGCGGTGCCGAAGCCCGCGCCGCGCTTGATGAAATCCTGGATCTCGTTGGTGATGTGCGGAATCACCTGCACCGTCTTGCCCAGATAGTCGCCGCGGCGCTCCTTTTCGAGCACGGACTTGTAGATCTGGCCGGTGGTGAAGTTGTTGCTGCGCTTCATCCGCGTGGTGATGAAGCGCTCGTAGTGGCCCAGGTCCAGGTCGGTCTCGGCACCATCTTCGGTGACGAATACTTCGCCGTGCTGGAAGGGCGACATCGTGCCGGGATCGACGTTGATGTAGGGGTCCAGCTTGATGAGGGTGACCTTGAGGCCGCGCGATTCGAGGATCGCGGCCAGGGACGCCGACGCGATGCCCTTGCCCAGCGAGGACACCACACCGCCGGTGACGAAGACGAACTTGGTCATGGAGCGCGCATCCGCTTTGCAGGGCCCGGGGGTCGGGCGCACGGATGCCTTGGTGGTAAAGCGCGATTATACGGGCCGCCTCTGGCGCCCCCCTGGCGCCCTAGGGCATGTCGGCCAGCAGCTCCAGCACCAGCGCCGCGGCGGCTTCGGGGCTTTCCATGGGGTAGAGGTGCGTGCCTTCGATCCAGCGAAAGCGCGCGCCGGCCAGGCGCTGCGCCAGCGCGGTACCACCTTGGCGCATCTCCTCGGAGCGCGTGCCGGCGACGAAACCCACCGGGCAGGCCACGGGATGGCGGCGCAGCGTGCGTGCCAGGTCGTGCGGCAGGGTGTCGTAGATGCGCGTCTCGACCTCGGGCTCGAAGGCCAGTCGCACCCGGCCCTCGCGCTCCTCGAAGCCGGCGCGCAGGTAGTCGTCGAGCACGCGCGGGTCCCAGCCGGCGAACACCGGCTTGCCGCTGAAATGCTGCCGCACCGCCTCGTGCGAGGGCCATTCGCGCCGGCGCCGGCGCGAGACGCGCCCGGGCGAGACGCGCTGCATCAGCCCCGTGACCTTGGCCAGGTGCACGACCTGCGCGCGCCAGCCGGCGAAGATGGGCGAATCCAGCGCCACCACGCCGCGCGCGAGCTGCGGACGGCGCGAGGCGGTCTTGAGGCACAGCAGTCCGCCCAGCGAGTGCCCCACCAGGAACACCGGCGCCGTGGCGTGGCGCTCGACGAAAAACGCCAGCTCGTCGCGCAGCCGCCCCCAGCCATCCCCCACCGGGAAGCGCGGGTCGTGGCCAAAGCGCCGCGGCGCCAGCACCTCGTAGCCCGCGGCGCGCCAGACCTCGAACAGCCGCGCGTAGGTGCCGGCCGGAAAACCGTTGCCGTGGGCGAAGACGATGCAGCGCGGCGCCGCCGCCGCGCTCATCCCGCGGCCAGGCGCGTCTCGGGACCGATGATCTTGGTCAGCGGCTCGTAGCGCTCGGAGCTCGCCAGCAGCGGGTGGGCGCTGTCGCCGCCGTCCCAGCGCGGGTTGTCCATGCTGTCGAACACCTCGCGCAGCCGCTGGCCCCAGGTGCCGCGCACCATCTGGAAGTACGGGTTGAACTCGTCGATGCAGATCATGCGGTCGGCGCGCAGCTCGCCCGCGCGGTAGACCAGCAGGTCCAGCGGCAGCCCCACCGAGAGGTTGGACTTGAGCGTGGAGTCCATGGACACCAGCGCGCACTTGGCGGCCTGGTCCAGCGAGGTGCGCGGGTTGATGAGGCGGTCCAGCACCGGCTTGCCGTACTTGCTCTCGCCGATCTGGAAGTAGGGCGTCTCGCGCGTGGCCTCGATGAAGTTGCCCTCGGAATAGACCAGGAACATGCGCATCGGCTCGCGCCCGATCTGGCCGCCGAAGATCAGCGAGGTGTTGAACTCGATGCCGTGCCGCTTGAGCGCATGCCCGTCCTGCTCGTAGACGCGGCGCACCGCGGCGCTGAGCACCCGCACCGCGTCGAACATGCTGCGCGCGTTCCAGATCGTGATCGGTGGCTCGCCATGGCCGCCGTCGATGCGCTCCACCTGCAGCAGCTCCCGTACCGACTGCGAGATGCTGAGGTTGCCCGCCGACAGCAGCGTCATGAAGCGGTCGCCCGGGCGCTCGTACACCATCATCTTGCGGAAGGTGCTGATCTGGTCCATGCCCGCGTTGGTGCGCGAGTCGGACAGGAAGACGAGACCGGCGTCGAGCCGGATGCCAAGACAGTAGGTCATGTGGCCTCCGCAAGGAGAGTTTTGAGGCGGTACAGCGCGTCCAGCGCTTCGCGCGGGGTGAGCGTGTCGGGGTCGATGGCCGCCAGCGCCTCCTCCAGCGCCGAGGGCTCGCGCACCGGGTCGGGCTCGGGGTCGGGCAGCGCGGGCGGCACGGCGAACAGGTCCACCTGCGTCTGGCCGCTGCGCTGCTGGGCTTCCAGCGCCTCCAGCGTCGCGCGCGCCTGGCGGATCAGCGAGGCCGGCATGCCCGCCAGCCGCGCCACCTGCACGCCGTAGCTGCGGCTGGCCGGGCCGCTCTGGATCTCGTGCAGGAAGACGATGTCGTGCCCGCTGCCCTCCACGGCGCTGACGTGCACGTTGATCGCCTGCGGGTGCTTCTCCGGGAAGGCCGTGAGCTCGAAGTAGTGCGTGGCGAACAGCGTGAAGGCGCGGTTGCGGTCGTGCAGGTGGCTGGCGATGGCGCCGGCCAGCGCCAGGCCGTCGAAGGTGGAGGTGCCGCGCCCGATCTCGTCCATCAGCACCAGGCTGTGCTCGGTGGCGCTGTGCACGATGGCCGCGGCCTCCGTCATCTCCAGCATGAAGGTGGACTGCGCGTTGGCCAGATCGTCTGCGGCGCCGATGCGGGTGTGGATGGCGTCCATCGGCCCCAGCCGGCAGCTCTTGGCCGGCACGTAGGAGCCCATGGCCGCCAGCAGCGCGATCAGCGCCACCTGGCGCATGTAGGTGCTCTTGCCGCCCATGTTCGGGCCGGTGATCACGAGCATGCGCGTGCGCGCATCGAGCCGGCAGTTGTTGGCGATGAAGGTGCCGCCGCCGCTCTCGGCCAGCCGCGCCTCCACCACCGGGTGGCGCCCGGCCTCGATGTCGATGCACGGTTGCGGCACGAACTGCGGCCGGCACCAGTTGAGCGTCGCGGCGCGCTCGGCCAGCGTGGAGAGCACGTCCAGCGCCGCCAGCGCGCGCGCCAGCTCCAGCAGCACCGGCAGGTGGGGCTGCAACTGGTCCAGCAGCTGCTCGTACAGCCACTTCTCCCGCGCCAGGGCCCGCTCCTGCGCCGACAAGGCCTTGTCTTCGAAAGCCTTCAGCTCCGGCGTGATGAAGCGCTCGGCGTTCTTGAGCGTCTGGCGGCGGCGGTAGTCGTCGGGCACGCGGCCGAGCTGGCCGGTGGTGACCTCGATGTAGAAGCCGTGCACCTTGTTGTACTGGACGCGCAGGTTGGAGATGCCGGTGCGCTCGCGCTCCCGGGTTTCCAGCGCCAGCAGGAAGGCGTCGCAGTGCTCGTTGATGCCGCGCAGCTCGTCCAGGTCAGGGTCCAGCCCCGGGGCGATCACGCCGCCGTCGCGCAGCAGCGCCGCGGGCTCGGCCAGCAGCGAGCGCTGCAGCAGCGCGGCGATCTCCGGCGAGGGCTGCAGCGAGGCCTTGAGCATCAGCAGCAGCGGCGCGCCTTCGGGCACCGTGGCTTCCAGCGTGGGCAGCGCCAGCAGCGTCTCGCGCAGACCCGCGAGCTCGCGCGGGCGCACCTGGCGCAGCGCGATGCGCGAGGCGATGCGCTCCACGTCGCTGATGTGGCGCAGCCGCTCGCGCAGCGGCTCGTAGCCCTGCGTGTGCAGCTGCGCGATGGCCTCGTGCCGCGCCTTGGCCGCGTCGCGGGCGCGCGCCGGCTGTGTCAGCCACTGGCGCAGCAGCCGGCTGCCCATGCCGCTGCGGCAGCCGTCGAGCAGCGACAGCAGGGTGGGGCCGTCCTCGCCGCGCAGCGTCTGCACCAGTTCCAGGTTGCGCTGCGTCGCGGGCGGCAGGTCCAGCAGCTCGTCGGCGCGCTCCACGCGCAGCGTGGCCACGTGCGACAGCGCCTGCCCCTGCGTGTGCTCGGCGTAGGCCAGCAGCGCCGAGGCCGCGGCATGGGCCACGGTCAGCGCCTGGGCGTGGAAGGCCTGCAGGCTCTGCACCTGCAGCTGCGTGCACAGCTTGCGCAATCCGCCGGCGGCGTCGAACTGCCAGGCCGGGCGCCGGGTGAGCGCCGCGCCGCTGGCGGCCAGCGCCGGCGCGGGATCGCCCGCATCGGCGTACAGCAGCTCCGCCGGCGCCAGCCTTGCGAGCCAGCCCGGCAGCTCGCGCTCGCTGCACTCGGTCAGGCCCAGCTGCGCGCTGGACAGGCCCAGCCACGCCAGGCCCCAGAGATTGCCCTTGCGGTGCGCGGCCAGCAGCAGCGTGTCCTGGCGCTCGTTGAGCAGTTCGGTGTCGGTGACGGTGCCGGGCGTGACCACCCGCACCACCTTGCGCTCCACCGGGCCCTTGGCGTTGACGTCGCCCACCTGCTCGGCGATGGCCACGGCCTCGCCCAGCCGGATGAGCTTGCCGAGGTAGGTCTCCAGCGCGTGCACGGGCACGCCGGCCATCAGCACGGGCTCGCCGTTGCTCTGGCCGCGGCTGGTGAGCGTGACGTCCAGCAGCCGGTTGGCGCGGCGGGCGTCCTCGTAGAACAGCTCGTAGAAGTCCCCCATGCGGAAGAGCACGAGGGCGTCCGGGAACTCCGCCTTGATGCGGAGGTATTGCTGCATCACCGGCGTGTGGCCGGCCAGCGCCTTCTCGTCCAGGGCCATGGGCGACGAAACCTTCTCAGAACGGGGCGTCTTCGGCGGGCGGCGTGGTCGGCGCGGCCGGAGCGGCGGCGTCGCCCTTGCGGATGCGCACCGGGCCCTTCTTGGGCGCGGGCTCGGCGGCCGCGGCCGGCTGGGCCTTCAGGCTGTCGGCCAGCGCCTGCTCGGGCGTGGGCAGGTCGCCCGGGATCGACTGCGCGGCGGCGTCGGTTTCGTCGGTCTTGATGACGCGGGTGTAGGGCGCCAGGACTTGCACCAACTGGCCGAAGATGCGCGGCGTGCCGGCCACCACCTCGCGCTGGTACAGGTAGTCGCTCTCGCCGGTGAAGTTGCCGATGAGGCCGCCGGCCTCGGTGATGATCAGCGAGCCCGCGGCCACGTCCCAGGGGTTCAGGCCGGTCTCGAAGAAGGCGTCGTACCAGCCGGCCGCGACGTAGCACAGGTCCAGCGCGGCGGCGCCGGGGCGGCGCAGGCCGGCGCACTGCTGCATCACCTCCTCGAAGATCTTGAGGTAGCGCTTGAAGTTGTCGCCGCGGCGGAAGGGGAAGCCCGTGCCGATGAGCGCGTCCTGCATGCGCGTGCGCTTGGACACGCGCAGCCGGCGGTCGTTGAGATAAGCGCCGCGGCCCTTGGTGGCATAGAAGAGGTCGTTGCGGCTGGGGTCGTAGACGACGGCCTGTTGCACCACGCCACGGTGCGCCAGCGCGATGGACACGGCGTACACCGGGAAGCCGTGGATGAAGTTGGTGGTGCCGTCCAGCGGATCGATGATCCAGACGTACTCGCTGTCGCGCGCGCCGTGCTCGCGGCCGGACTCCTCGGCCAGGATGCCGTGACCCGGATAGGCCTGCAGCAGCGTCTCGATGATCACTGCTTCAGCCGCCTGGTCCACTTCGCTGACGAAGTCGTTGGGGCCCTTGGTGTTGATGCGCAGCAGGTCCAGGTCCATCGAGGCCCGGTTGATGATCGCCCCCGCCGCGCGAGCCGCCTTGATGGCGATGTTGAGCATGGGATGAAGCGCTTGGGACATGGGTCGGCCTTTGTTGAATCTGGAGGGTCGAACGCTCGTGGGGGAAGCGAACGGGCGCGGGAGACGGCTGCGGAAAGGAAAGAGCGGGCAGCGACAATGCTGCGGGAGAACCCTAGATTGTAAGTCCGATGCCCGATTCAGACGCGCGAGCAAGCACCACGCCCAGCCCGGCCACCACCGAAGTCCCGTCCGGCGTGACGCCCGACACGGCCGGTGCCGGCGCGCCCTCCACACCGTCCGGCACGCCGCGTGACGGCACCCGCTTCGTGCTGCTCAACACCAGCCATCCCGGCAATGTGGGCGCGGCCGCGCGCGCCATGAAGGTCATGGGCTTTGCCGACCTGGTGCTGGTGCAGCCGCGCTTCGCCGACGTGCTGTGCCGCGAGGAGACGGTGGCCATGGCTAGCGGTGCGGCCGACATCCTGGCGCGCGCGCGCATCGTCGAGTCGCTGGCCGAGGCGCTGGAGGGCGTCTCCTTCGCCTGCGCCACGGCCATGACGCCGCGCGACTTCGGCCCGCCCACGCACGCCCCGCGCGAGCTGCTGCCGCGCCTGGCCGCCGGGCCGCACCGCGTGGCCTTCGTCTTCGGCAGCGAGCGCTACGGCATGAGCAACGAGGACGTCTACCGCTGCCACGCCTGCCTGTCGGTCCCCACGCATCCGGACTACGGCTCGCTCAACCTGTCGCAGGCGGTGCAGCTCATCGCCTACGACTGGCGCCAGGCGCTGGGCGGCTTCGGCGTGGTGCCGCGCGTGCCGGACGTGCGGCTGGCCGACGGTGTGGCGGTGCAGGGCGCGCTGGAGCACTGGCGCGAGGTACTGGTGGAGATCGGCTTCCTGGACCCGGTCGCGCCCAAGAAGCTGTTGCCGCGGCTGCAGCAGCTCATCAACCGGGCGCAGCCCACGGCGGAGGAGGTCCACATCCTGCGCGGCATCGCGCGCGCCGTGCAGCGCGCCGCGCGCAAGGGCGGCTGATCTGCCGCCTCCGTGCCGCCGCTTACGCAACAGGGTCCGCCCGGGTTGCCTACACTTCGCTACCCCCCAGGGAAGTCATAACCATGTTCAGCCGTCTGCGTGAAACCATCTCCTGCATCCGGGAGCGCGACCCTGCCGCGCGCTCCAACTGGGAGGTGCTCACCTGTTATCCGGGCGTGCACGCGCTGATGTTTCACCAGGTCTCGCACTGGTGCTGGCAGCGCGAGCTGCGCTGGCTGGGACGCTTCGTTTCGCACCTGGGGCGCTTCTTCACCGGCATCGAGATCCACCCGGGCGCAAGGATCGGCCGGCGCGTGTTCATCGACCACGGCATGGGCGTGGTCATCGGCGAGACGGCCGAGATCGGCGACGGCTGCACCATCTACCAGGGCGTGACGCTGGGCGGCACCTCGCTCACGCGCGGCTCCAAGCGGCATCCGACGCTGGAAGCGGGCGTGATCGTGGGCGCCAATGCGCAGGTGCTGGGCGGCTTCACGGTGGGAGCGGGCGCGCGCATCGGCTCCGGCGCCGTGGTGGTCAAGCCAGTGCCCCCAGGCGCCACGGCCGTGGGCAACCCGGCGCGTGTGATCCAGGCCGAGGCCGAGGCCGCGCGCGAAGCCGCTGCGGCCAAGATGGGCTTCTCGGCCTATGGCGTGACGCAGGGCGACGACCCGGTGGCGCAGGCGATGAAGGGCCTGATCGACAACGCCTCCAGCCACGAGCACCAGATCGCGTTGCTATGGCATGCGATTGAAAAACTCTCCGCCCGCGCTCGCGAGCTGCCGGCGGATGAGCTGCCCGCCGACGCTCACACCACCGAGCAGTTCGACGCGGAGCGGCTGAACCGGCTGGTGAAGTAAGGCTCCGAGTTCGCTTCCTTATTTCCGTTCGCCCTGAGGTATCGAAGGGTGAACGGCCCTGGCCGTGGTGCCGCCATTGCAGCCTGTCGGATTCGCACTTCGATACCTCAGTGCGAACGAGTCCTTCCACGAGCGAAGGGAAATTGGAATCAAGCCAAGCAAACGGCGCCCGAGGGCGCCGTTTTCACGTCAGAGAAGACCGATTCAGCCCTTGGCCGGCCGTATCGCCGACTTCGGCCGGAACGCCTTGCACACCGCCGCATCGGTCTCGATGTACGGCCCGCCGATGAGGTCGATGCAGTAGGGCACCGCGGCGAAGATGCCCGGGGCCGGCGGCGTCGCGCTGGGCAGGCCTTCCAGCGTCTCGGCGATGGCCTTGGGCTGCCCCGGCAGGTTGATGATCAGCGCCTTGCCGCGGATCACCGCCACCTGGCGCGAGAGGATGGCCGTGGGCACGAAGCGCAGGCTGATCTGGCGCATCTGCTCGCCGAAGCCCGGCATCTCCTTGTGCGCCACCGCCAGCGTGGCTTCAGGCGTGACGTCGCGCGGCGCGGGGCCGGTGCCGCCGGTGGTCAGCACCAGGTCGCAGCCCTCGTCGTCCACCAGCGCGCGCAGCGCGGCGCTGATGCCTTGCTGCTCGTCGGGGATCAGCCGCTCCACCCACTGCACCGGGTTGCGCACGGCGCGCGTGAGCCACTCGCGCAGCGCGGGCAGGCCCTGGTCTTGATACACGCCGGCGCTGGCGCGGTCGCTGATGGACACCAGTCCGATGCGCACGGCATCGAATTCGTTGCTTTTGGCTTCTTCACTCATCGTCGCGCAGCTCCGCTTTGATGAACTGGAACAGCTCGCGCCAGGCGCGGCCGTGGCGTTGCTCGGGGGCGGTGGCGGCGTCCTTCTGCGCGGTGCGGATGAGGCTGCGCAGCCGCTGCACGTCGCTGTCAGGATGCGTGCGCATCCAGCGCGTGACGGCCTCGGGGTCCGCGGCCAGCTCCTCGCGCCAGCGCTCGGCGCGGTGCAGCTTCACCGCGTCCTGCGCGTGGCCGAGCTTGAAGGCGGCCACCGCCTCGCGCAGCGGCTCCACGTCGGCCGAGCGCATGAGCTTGCCCACGTACTGCAGCTGGCGCCGGCGGCCCTCGTGGGACTTGGTCTTCTTGAGCTCCTTGAGCGCGGTGAGCAGCCCTTCCTCCATCGGGATGGCGGCCAGCCGCGTGTCGGGCAGCTCTACGAGCTCCTGGCCGAGCTTCTGCAGCTCGTGGGCCTCGCGTTTCAGAGCGGACTTGCTGGGCCTTTCGGCCCCGCCCTCATCGGGCAGGAAATCGGATTCAGGGATGGACATGGCGATTCAAATGCGCTGGGTATGATAGCCCTCGCCCCTAGCCATCCTCCCGAAGCACCCTCCTCATGACCCGTTCCAACGCACCGGTTTTCGCCTACACGCGCGAGCAGTTCGAGCAGATCGTCGATGACGCCCTCGCGCTTGCCAAGAAACTCGGGGCCAGCGACGCCGGCGTGGAAGTTTCCGAGGGCGTGGGCCTGTCGGTGTCGGTGCGCAAGGGCGAGCTGGAGAACGTCGAGCGCAACCGCGACAAGTCGGTGGGCATCAGCGTCTACATCGGCCAGCGCCGCGGCAACGCCAGCACCTCCGACTTCTCGCCCGCCGCGCTGGAGCAGACTGTGCGCGCGGCCTTCGACATCGCCCGCTTCACCGCCGAGGACCCGGCCGCCGGGCTGCCCGACGAGCAGGACCTGGTCGCGCCGGAAGACGCCAGGCGCGACCTGGACCTGTTCCACCCCTGGGACATCGATGCCGATGCCGCCGCCGAGCTCGCGCGCCGCTGCGAGCAGGCCGCCTTCGACACCGACCGCCGTATCACCAACTCCGAAGGCGCCGGCGTGTCGGCGCAGCAGGCGCACTTCCTGGCCGCCAACACGCGCGGCTTCAAGGGCGGCTACGCCAGCTCGCGGCACTCGCTGTCCGTCGCGCCCATCGCGGGCCGGGGCGAGAACATGCAGCGCGACCACTGGTACACCTCCATGCGCAACGCCTCCGAGATGGCCAGCCCGGAGGCCGTGGGCCGCTATGCCGCCGAGCGCGCGCTCTCGCGCCTGAAGGCCCGCAAGATCGCCACCTGCGAGGTGCCGGTGCTGTTCGAGTCCACGCTGGCCTCGGGCCTGATCGGCGGCTATGTGCAGGCCACCAGCGGCGGCGCGCTCTACCGCAAGGCTACGTTCCTGCACGACAGCCTGGGCCAGCAGACCATGGCCGAGCACCTGGACCTCGTGGAGGACCCGCACATCCCGCGCGGTAAGGGCAGCGCGCCCTTCGACGACGAGGGCGTGGCCACGCGCAAGCGCACCGTGGTCGAGGCCGGCGTGACCCGGGGCTACTTCCTCTCCAGCTACTCGGCGCGCAAGCTGGGCCTGCGCACCACCGGCCACGCCGGCGGCTCGCAGAACCTGCGCCTGTCCAGCCGCCTCACGCAGCCCGGCGACAACCTCGACGAAATGCTGCGCAAGCTCGGCCGCGGCCTGTTCGTGATCGAGCTGATGGGGCAGGGCGTCAACTTCGTCACCGGCGACTACTCGCGCGGCGCTACCGGCTTCTGGGTCGAGGGCGGGCGCATCGTGCACCCGGTGCAGGAGATCACCATCGCCGGCAACCTGGGCCAGATGTTCAAGCAGATCGTGGCCGTGGGGGCCGACGAGTACACCATGGGCAGCAAGACGACCGGCTCGGTGCTGATCGAGCGCATGAAGGTCGCCGGCCTCTGATCCCAGTCCCTGGGCGCGGCCCCGTGCGTCGCGCACGGGACCGTCGTGGCAACGGCGGAAGCATTTCGTTGCCGTCGTACACTCACCGGTTGCCTGACGGCAGCCTTGCAGCCGTCGCTAATTCACCGGTAGGACCCCCATGAAAAAACTGCTCACCATCCTGAGTGCGGCCGTGGCCGCGACCGTGGCCCAGGCGGCCGACATCAAGGTCGGCGTGGCCGAGGCCCTGTCCGGCGGCGCGGCGCAGTACGGCGCGGCCATCCGCAACGGCTTCCAGCTCGCGGCCGACGAGATCAACGCCGCCGGCGGCATCAACGGCAACAAGATCGCGCTGGTGATTGAAGACGAGCAGGGCAAGAAGGAAGAGGCGATCAACGTCTTCAAGAAGCTCATCTTCCAGGACCAGGTCCTGATGATCTTCGGCCCCACGCTGTCCAACTCCGCGCAGGCCGCCGACCCCATCGCCCAGGGTGCCAAGACCGTGGTGTTCGGCACCTCCAACACCGCCGACGGCATCACTTCCATCGGCGACTTCGTGTTCCGCAACTCCGTCACCGAGGCCGACGTGCTGCCCGAGACGCTGAAGATGGCGGTCAAGAAGGCCGGCGTGAAGAAGGTGGCGGTGCTCTACGGCAACGACGACGTCTTCACCAAGAGCGGCTACGACAACTTCAAGAAGGCGCTGTCGGACCTGAAGATTCCCGTGACCACCACGGAGACCTTCGCCAAGGGCGACGTGGACTTCAAGGCCCAGCTCACCAAGATCAAGGCCACCAACCCCGACGCCATCGTGCTGTCGGCGCTGCTGGCCGAGGGCGCGCCGATCATGGTGCAGGCCCGCCAGCTGGGCCTGAACGTGCCCGTCATCGGCGGCAACGGCATGAACTCCGTGAAGGTGTTCGACCTGGCTAAGGACAAGGCCGAGGGCCTGTGGGTGGGCAGCCCCTGGTCGATCGAGAACCAGTCCGAAGCCAACCGCAAGTTCGTGGTGGCCTACACCGGCAAGTACAAGACCGCGCCGGACCAGTTCGCCGCCCAGGCCTATGACGGCCTCTACATCGCCGCGCAGGCGATGAAGAAGGTCAAGCTCAGCGGCAACCTCCCCGCTGACCGCGTGGCGCTGCGCAACGCGCTGCCCGAGGTGAAGTGGAGCGGCGTCACCGGCGACTTCCAGTTCCGCCGCGCCACCGACAAGGCCGGCCGCCCGGCGGGCTACGACGCGCAGCAGACGGCCATCGTCAGCGTCACGCGCGGCGGCAAGTTCTCGATCGAGAAGTAAGCCCGCGTCCTTTCCCGCTTTTCACCCTGAAGGCCGCGGCGCGCTGCAAGGCGCGCCGCGGTCGCTTTTCGTGGGGGAAGAACCTCATGCTTGAACAGCAACTCATCAACGCGCTCTCGCTGGGCTGCGTGTATGCCCTGTTCGCGCTGGGCTTCACGCTGATCTTCGGCGTGCTCGGCGTGATCAACCTTGCCCATGGCGCCATGTTCACCGTCGGCGCCTACGCCGCGCTGGTGCTCGTGGAGCAGTGGAGCCTGCCGCTGTGGCTGTCGGCGCTGCTGGCCGCGCTGCTCAGCGGCATGTTCGGACTGCTCATCGACCGCCTGGTGCTGCGCCGGCTGCGCGAGAACAACGCGCCGCACCTGATCCCGATGATCACCACCATCGGCATCGGCATCGCCGTCACCAGCACCATGCAGGGCGTCTTCGGCGCCGAGAACCGGCGCTTCCCGCAGGAGGTGGTGCCCGACGCCGCGCTGGACCTGGGCGGGCTGCATCTGACGGTGCTGGAGCTGGGGATCATCCTGCTCTCCTTCGCGCTGATGGCGGTGCTGCTGCTGGGCATCCAGCGCACGCAGCTCGGCCGCGCGCTGCGCGCCATCGCCGAGTCGCCCAGGGCGGCATGGCTGCTGGGCATCAACGTCGAAGGCCTGTTCATGCTGACCTCCTTCGTGGCGGCGGCGCTGGGCGGGCTGGCCGGGGTGCTGATTGGGCTCTCGTCCAACGCGGTGTTCCCGCTCATGGGCCAGCCGATGCTGCACAAGGGCATCGCCGTGATCATCCTGGGCGGCATGGGCGACATCCGCGGCGCGCTGCTCGGGGGCCTGTTCCTGGGCTTCGCGGAAGTGATGTCGGTGGCCTACATCGGCTCGACCATGCGCGACGCCGTGGCCTTCGGCCTCCTGTACCTGATCCTGCTGGTACGGCCCACGGGCCTGTTCGGCAAGCTGCAGCAGCGCAAGGCCTGAGCCCCATGGATGCTTTCGACAACTTCTGGGCCATCTACAGCAACCTGGTGCTCACGCTGGGCACCAACGCGCTGCTGGCGCTGTCCATCTACCTCACGCTGTCCTGCGGGCTGCTGGCCATGGCCAACGGCGCGTTCATGGGCATCGGCGCCTACACCGCGTCGCTGCTGAGCATGAACACCGCCACGCCGTTCCCGCTGGCGCTGCTGGCCGGCATGGCGGCGCCCTCGCTGGTGGCCTTCCTCATCGGCAAGCCCACGCTGCGGCTGTCGGGCGTGTACCTCGCCATGGCCACGCTGGGCTTCGGCGAGGTGGTGCGCATCCTCATCCTCAACACCGAAGACCTCACGGGCGGCGCGCTGGGCCTCAACGGCATTCCGCAGCTTACGCAGTGGTGGCACGTGCTGCTGGCGGTGGTGCTGGCGTTGTTCGTCCTGTGGCAGCTCAAGCGCACGCGCATCGGGCGGGCGTTCGAGGCGATCAAGGAGGACGAGACCGCCGCGGCGCTGATGGGCATCGACGTCGCCGCGCACAAGATGCTGGCCTTCGTGCTGGGCGCGGCGATCGCCGGGCTCGCCGGCGCGCTCAACGCTCATCTCACCTTCTTCATCGGCCCCAACGAATACGGCTTCGACCGCGGCGTGGAGATCCTGACCATGGCGATCCTGGGCGGCATCAACGGCCTCACCGGGCCGGTGCTGGGCGCGGTGATCCTGACGCTGCTGCCCGAGGTGCTGCGCGGGCTGCGGGATTTCCGCCTGGTGGTCAACGGCCTGATCCTGGTCGTGATCACGCTGTTCCTGCCGCGTGGCCTGTGGGACCCGATGCGCTTCCGCCGCCTGCTGGGCCGCAAGGATTGACGCCATGCTCAAGCTCGCCAACGTTTCCATGCGCTTCGGCGGCCTGCAGGTACTGCAGGACGTCAACATCGAGCTGCCCCCGGAGGGCAGCATCTTCGGCCTGATCGGCCCCAACGGCGCCGGCAAGACCACCGTCTTCAACCTCATCACCGGGCTGTTCCGGCCCACGGGCGGCGCCATCGAGTTCGGCGGCCAGAGCCTCGTGGGGCTGGCGCCGCACGAGGTCACGCGCCGCGGCATCGCGCGCACCTTCCAGAACATCCGCGTGTTCAAAGAGATGAGCCTGCTGGACAACGTAGTGGTGGGCATGCACCGCCACCTGGGTTACGGCGCTCTGGGCACGCTGTTCTCCAGCGCCGGAGTCCGGGCAGCGGAGAAGCGCGCGCGCGAGCGCGCACTGGAACTGCTGAGCTGGGTGCGGCTGGACCACAAGGCCAGCTCGACGGCCGACAGCCTTTCCTACGGCGAGCAGCGCCGGCTGGAACTGGCGCGCGCGCTGGCCACCGAGCCCAAGCTGCTGCTGCTCGACGAGCCCGTGGCGGGCATGAACGCCAGCGAGAAGACGGATCTGATGCACGAGATCCGCAACATCCGCGGCCGCGGCTACGGCATCTTCATGATCGAGCACGACATGCGCTTCGTGATGGGGCTGTGCGAGCGCGTGGCGGTGCTGAACTTCGGCCGCATCATCTGCGACTCCACCCCCGACGTGGTGCAGCGCGACCCGCAGGTGATCGAGGCCTATCTCGGCCGTGACGAGGACCCGCTGCAGGACGCGGCGGCACACGGGGCACAGGGGGCAAAGGCATGAGCACGACGACGACCACCGCCCCGCTGCTGCGCGTGGAGGGGCTGCAGGTGGCCTACGGCCACATCGAGGCCGTCAAGGGCGTGGATTTCGAGCTGCGCGAGGGCGAGATCACGGCACTCGTCGGGGCCAACGGCGCGGGCAAGTCCACCACGCTGATGGCGCTGTCGGGGCTGGTGAAACCCAAGGCCGGCCGCTTCCTGTTCGAGGGGCAGGACCTGGGCCAGTTGAAGCCGCACCAGCGCGTGGCGCGCGGCATCGTGCAAGTGGCCGAAGGCCGCGCGATGCTGACCCAGCTCACCGTGCGCGAGAACCTGGAGCTGGGCGCCTATAGCCGCCCGGGCCGCAAGGCCAAGCCCGGCGAGATGGAGCGCATCTTCGAGCTGTTCCCGCGCCTGAAGGAGCGGCTGGACGGTTACGCCGGCAACCTCTCCGGCGGCGAACAACAAATGCTGGCCATTGGCCGCGCGCTCATGGCCAACCCGCGCGTGCTGCTGCTCGACGAACCCTCCATGGGCCTGGCGCCCATCGTGGTGCAGGAGATCTTCCGCACCCTGGTGAGCATCAACCGCACGGGGCTGACGATCCTGCTGGTGGAGCAGAACGTGCGCCAGGCGCTGCGCATCGCCAGCCAGGCCTACGTGCTGGAAACCGGCCGCATCGTGCTGCAGGGCAGCGGCCGCGCGCTGCTGGACGACCCGAAGGTGCAGGCGGCCTACCTGGGCGGCTGAGGCGCGAAGCGGTCGGGCGGGAACGCCGCCCGCTGTGACGCTCGAAAATAAATAGCGGCCCGTAGGCCGCTATTTCATTGGGAGGCCGGCTCTCTTCAGCCTTGCTGCTGCTGCGCCATCACGAAGAGCTTGGTGCTGCGCGTGCCGGTGCGGCAAAACGCCAGCACGGGTTTGGGCAGCTCCTGCAGCAACTTGGCGAAGGCCGCGGCCTCTTCCGGGGACTGGTAGCCCGGCGCCACCGGCAGGTGGCGGTACTCCAGCCCGGCGGCGAGGGCGGCCGTCTCGATGGCGCTGCTGGTGGGCTGGTCGGGACCGCCTTCGAAGTCAGGGCGGTTGTTGATCACGCTGCGGAAGCCCGCGCGCGCGACCTCGGCCATCGCCTCGGGCGGGAGCTGGGGTGCCACGCACACCTCGTCGGTGAGCGGGCGCAGTTGGATTTCGGTGGGGGTGCTCATGGCGCCAGCTTAGCGGCTGAGCGCGGCCTTCACGGCGGCGGACACCAGCGCCATCTCGGCCTTGCCGGCGAGCTTGGCCTTGGCCGCGCCCATCACCTTGCCCATGTCGCCGGGGCCGGCGGCGCCCATCTCGGCCACCAGCGCGTCCACCTCGGCCTGCACCTCCTCCTGCGACAGGCGCTGCGGCAGGTAGCCTTGCAGCACCTGCATTTCCGCGGCCTCGATGTCGGCCAGGTCCTGGCGGGCGGCTTGGGTGTAGGCCGCGATGGAGTCCTTGCGCTGCTTGACCAGCTTGTCCACCACCGACACCACTTGCGCATCATCCAGCGTGATGCGCTCGTCCACTTCCTTCTGCTTGATCGCCGCCAGCAGCAGCCGGATGGTGGACAGCCGCGCCGTGTCCTTGGCACGCATGGCGGACTTCATGTCCTCGGTGATCTGGTCCTTCAGGCCCATCGTCATTTCTCCAATTCCAGTTCCAGAAATGCAAAAGCCCGCGACGGCGTCCCGCGCGGGCTTGACTGTCAGAAGCAGTTCGAGCGCGAGGCTCGCGCCGAATCGATCAGTACAGCTTCTTCGGCAGCTGCATGCTGCGCACGCGCTTGTAGTGGCGCTTGACGGCGGCAGCCTTCTTGCGCTTGCGCTCGGCAGTGGGCTTCTCGTAGAACTCGCGCGCACGCAGCTCGGTCAACAGGCCCAGCTTCTCAATGGTGCGCTTGAAGCGGCGCAGGGCCACATCGAACGGCTCGTTCTCTTTGACGCGAATCGTGGTCATGAAAGGGGATGTCCTTCAGTAGTTGCGCTCGGTGTCCGGCGCCGGAGTTTTCCGGATGTCCGTGGGCCAGATCGACACGCGGGTTTGCCAGCAAAACGCGGAGTATAACCTACGCGAATCAGTGCTCCGCAAGCTGTCGTGCATCAAGACCTGCAGAAACCGCCGTCCGCGCAAGTATCCGGACCGGTGATGACGGGCGCGGGGTGTTGTGGATCAGGCCCGGGCCACGGCAGCCCGCCGCTGGCGCGCGGCTTCAAGCCTCGCGCGACGCCGCCATCGCCCGCGCGCAGGCCGCGGCGCTGGCCCAGGCCCACTGGAAGTTGTAGCCGCCCAGCCAGCCCGTAACGTCCACCACCTCGCCGATGAAGTGCAGCCCCGGCTGGCGCTTGCTCTCCATCGACTGCTGGTTGAGTTCGCGCGTATCCACGCCGCCGGCCGTGACCTCCGCCTTGCGGTAGCCCTCGCTGCCGTCGGGTGTGAGTTCCCAGCGCGACAGCGCTGCGCCCAGCGCCGCCAGCTCCTTGTCGCGCGTCTGCGGCATGGGCGTGGATCCATCGACGCTCGCGCGCGCGAGCCAAGCATCGGCCAGGCGCTGCGGCAACAGCGCGGCCAGCTCGTTGCCGAGCTGGCGCTTGGACTTGCCCTTGGCCTCGCGCAGCAGCGCGCCCAGGTCGCGCCCCGGCGCGAGGTCGATGCGCAGCGGCTGACCCGGCTGCCAGAAGCTGCTGATCTGCAGCACCGCCGGGCCGCTGAGGCCGCGGTGCGTGAACAGCAGGTCCTCCAGGAAGCGCGTGGCCTTCTTGCCGCTGCCGGTCTCGATGCCCACCTCCAGCGCGATGCCCGACAGCGGCGCGAAGGCCGCCCAGGTCGGTGCGTCGAAGGTCAGCGGCACCAGGGCCGGGCGCGGCTCCATCAGGCGGTGGCCGAACTGCTTGGCCAGCCGGAAGCCGAAGTCCGTCGCGCCGATCTTCGGGATCGACAGCCCGCCCGTGGCCACCACCAGCCGCGCGCTGCGTTGCGTGCCGCGGTCGGTGTCGGTTTCGTAGCCCTCGGCCGTGCGCCGCACCTCCAGCACCTTGCACGGCTGCCAGCGCGTGACGCGCCCGGCCTCGCACTCGGCCAGCAGCATCTCGATCACGTCCTCGGCGGAGCGGTCGCAGAAGAGCTGGCCCTTGTGCTTCTCGTGAAAGGGAATGCGGTACTTCCTGATCAGCTCGATGAAGTCCGCCGCCGTGTAGCGCGCCAGCGCCGAGCGGCAGAAGTGCGGGTTCTCGCCCAGGTAGTTGGCGGGGCCGGCCTCGCGGTTGGTGAAGTTGCAGCGTCCGCCGCCGGAGATGCGGATCTTCTCGGCCACCTTCGGCGCGTGGTCGATGAGCAGCACCTTGAGGCCCAGTTGCCCGGCGATGCCGGCACAAAAAAGGCCGGCCGCGCCGGCGCCGACGATGACGCAATCCCATGTTTCAGACATGGGGCGCCATTGTCCGGGTTTCCCCGAATCAGGCGCTGCGCCGGGTGTTCTCGGCCGCGGCGGGCGTGAGGGCCTGCGCAGCCTGCACCTGGTTCTCGGCCTGCAGTGCCAGCGTGCGGGCGTGGACCACCTCGCCGATGACCATCACCGCTGGGCTGCCCAGCCCGGACTCGCGCAGCGCCTGCGGCAGCCGCTCCAGCGTCGTAACCAACTCGCGCTGCTGCGGCAGGCTCGCGTGCTGGATCACCGCCACCGGCGTGTCGCCGGGCAGGCCCTGCACCAGCCCGGCATGGATGCGCTCGGCTTGCGCCACGCCCATGTAGATCACCAGCGTCAGCCCTTGCGCCGCGGCCATCGCCAGCACCGACCAGTCCGGCGTGCAGCCCCCCGGCTTGGCATGGCCGGTGACGAAGATGACGCCCTGCGCATGCGCGCGGTGCGTCAGCGGCACGCCGATGCTCGTGGCCGCCGCCAGCCCGGAGGTGATGCCGTTGACCACGCGCACCGGGATGCCCTGCGCCTGCAGCGTCTGCACCTCCTCGCCGCCGCGGCCGAAGATGAACGGGTCGCCGCCCTTGAGCCTCACCACGCGCTGGCCGGCCAGCGCCTCGGCCGCCATCAGCCGCTCGATGAAGGCTTGCGGCGTGCTCTCGCAGCCGCCGCGCTTGCCCACCGGCACGATGCGCGGCCGGCGTTTCAGCCCGCGCAGCGCGAACTCCACCAGCGCCGTCGGCACCAGGTCATCGACCAGCAGCACCGTCGCGCGCCGGATGGCGCGCAGCGCCGCCAGCGTCAGCAACTGCGGGTCACCCGGACCGGCGCCCACCAGCGTGCAGTCGCCGGGGCCGTGGCGGCTGAAGGAGCGCTGGCCGGACAGGGCCTGCAGGCGGGCGAGGGTGGGCGTGGCAGAAGGGACGTGGGGCTCTGTCCGGTTTGTCATGTTTGATACCTCTTCAGGCGCTTTGGGCCAGCGCCTCGTCCTGCATCGCGGCCAGCGCGCCCATCAGCAGCTGCACCTGGCGCTCCAGCGGCGCCGGTACCGGCTTCTCGCCGCTGAGCACGGCCTGGATGTAGAGGGCGGTGGTGGCGGCGTCGTTCTCCCGCGGCAGCACCGGCAGCTGCGCCAATGCACCTTCCTGGGGCGCGCAGGACAGGTCGGCGTGCAGCGTGCCCTGCAGTGTCAGATCCATGCGCGGCAGCCGACGCGGGTCGGCCACGGGCTCGCCCTCGGTGCCGCGCAGCAGCAGCATGTCGGCGCCCGTGTTCTGCGCGTACTGCGCCAGGAGCTGGCCGAACTCGGGATGGGTGTAGTTCGTGACGCGCAGCCCGCGCGCGCCGCGCACGGGGTTGAGCATCTTGGCGATGGTGTGCCCGGAGTTGCGCAGGCCGAGCACCCAGCGCACGTCCAGCAGCCGCGCCAGCGGCGGGCACAGCGCGTCGATGCGCATGTAGGCGGGCTCATGCCGCGCCCAGGCCCGCTCCACCTCCTGCACGCTGCCCACCGCGGGCAGGCCCAGGTCGCGCAGCACCTCGGCGCTGGTCACGCGCGAGGGGTCCTGCAGCGGGCCGTGCACCAGCACGCGCGCGCCTTCCTGCGCCAGGCGCAGCGCCAGCAGCGGCGTGAGGTTGGGCAGCCGGCGCGAGCCGTTGTAGCTGGGCAGCATGACCACCGGCCGGTCGGAGGGGATGGCCAGGCAGCGCTCGTGCGCCGCGGCCAGGAAGCCCGCGAGCTCGTCGGCCGTTTCTCCCTTCATGCGCATCGCGATGGCGAAGGCGCCGATTTCCAGGTCGCTGGCGGCCCCGTCGAGCACCTGGCCCATGAGGTCGTGCGCCTGCTCCACCGTGAGCGAACGCGCGCCGTTGGCGCCGCGGCCGATTTCCTTGATGTAGGTCGAAATGCTCATGTCGAATTGTCTCCCGGCCCCGTTTCGCAAGAAGCGGGCCGGCATGAGGGCGCCGGGGCGATGCGGGCGTAGCGCATGTTCCAAACCTCCTCCTTGCTCGTGAAAGGACCGGTTCGCCGATGCGAACGGCCGTCAGGCCGCCACCGCCGAGGCCGCACTGGCCGGCGTGGCTTGCACCAGCGTCTTGAGCGCGGGCACGCAGGAGCCGCAGTTGGTGCCGCAGCGCAGCCGGCCCTGCAGTTGCGCCAGGCGGTCCGCGGGGTTGCCCTGGCAACTGACCAGCGCCTGGCGGATCTGCGGCTCGCTGACGTTGAAGCAGGCGCATACCTGCTTGCCGCGCGGCGCCAGCGCCACGGGCGCCTTGGCGCCGGGGGCCAGCAGCATGCGGCCGTAGGCCTGCGCCGGCAGCTCCTCCTGCAGCAGCGCCTTGATCCAGCTTTCGGCGCTGACGTCGCCGGCCAGCAGCACCGCCTCCAGCCGGCTGTCGCCGCCGGCGCTGCTCAGCCGCACGGTGCGGCGCTGGCCGCGCTTGCGGTCCTCGTAGCGCAGCGCGCGCGCGCCGTCGGCATCCAGCCCCAGCAGCCGCTCGACTTCGTCGACCAGTTCCAGCGGCGGCGGCGCGTCGGCCGCGGCGCGGAACAGCACGCCACTGCGCTCGTGGCCGAAGGGCACGCAGCTGGCGTAGTCGAAGCGCTCCATCAGCGCGCGCAGCTGCGCGCGCGCCGCGTGCGCCCGTTCCTGCGGCAGCCAAGCCAGCGCCAGCAGCTTCCACGGCAGCTCGGCCTTGAGCAGCTTCACCGCCGCGTGCTTGAGCTCGGGCTGCTTGGAGATGGGGCAGAACGCCGGCGAGGTGAGGGCGTTCACGCCCGCCAGCGGCTCGCCGCGGCTGCTGCGGCCGGAAAGGAACTCCGAGCCCCAGTGCATCGGGATGTAGGCCTGCGTGAGCGGGATGGCCTCGCTGGACACGGCCGGCAGCACGATGGCGCCGCGGCGCGAGGTCACGTAGACCAGCTCGCCCTCGGCCAGCTTCAGCCGCGCCATCTCCTGCGGGTTCAGCTCCACCGCCGGCTCGGGCACGTGGCCGAAGAGCCGGCCCAGCACGCCGGTGCGGCTCATGCCATGCCACTGGTCGCGCAGCCGCCCGGTGTTGAGGCTGAAGGGGAAGCGCCCATCGCGCGGCTCGGCCACGGGTTCAAAGGGCAGATCGGCGAACTTCGCCTTGCCATCGGCGGTGGGAAACACGCCGTCCTCGTACAGCCGCGCGCGGCCCTGCGATGCGCCCTCGGGCAGCGGCCACTGCTGCGGGCCCTGCGCCTCCAGCATCGCCCAGCTCAGGCCGGTGATGTCCAGGTCGCGCCCGCGCGTGCTCTCGCGGTGCTCGTTCCACGCCGCCTCGGGGCCGGCGTAGGCGAAGAGCGACGGTTTCCCCGCGCACAGCCGGCCTTCCAGCCGCTGCGCGAACTCGGTGGCGATGGCGAAGTCGGTGCGGGCCTCGCCCGGCGCCGCCACCGCCGGGCGCACGCGGCTGATGCGGCGCTCGCTGTTGGTGACGGTGCCTTCCTTCTCGCCCCAGGTGGCCGCGGGCAGCAGCAGGTCGGCGAAGGCCGCGGTGGCGGTGTCCTTGAAAGCCTCCTGCACCACCACGAACTCCGCCCGCTGCAGCGCGCGGCGCACGGTGGCCTGGTCGGGCAGCGACTGCGCCGGATTGGTGCATGCGATCCACAGCGCCTTGATCTCGCCGTCGGCCGCCGCCTCGAACATCTCGACGGCCGTCTTGCCCGGCCGCGAGGGCACGTCCTCCACGCCCCACAGCCGTGCCACCTCGGCGCGGTGCTCGGGGTTGGCCAGGTCGCGGTGCGCCGACAGCAGGTTGGACAACCCGCCCACCTCGCGCCCGCCCATGGCGTTGGGCTGGCCGGTGAGCGAGAAGGGGCCCGCGCCGGGCTTGCCGATCTGGCCGGTGGCCAGGTGCAGGTTGATCAGCGCCGCGTTCTTCGCGGTGCCGTTGCGGCTCTGGTTCAGGCCTTGGCAGTACAGCGACAGCGTCGGGGCGCGCGGGCCGCCCGGACCTTCCTTGCCGTCCAGCCCGGCGAACCACTTCGCGGCCGTGACGATGTCCTGCTCGCGCAGGCCCGTGATGCGCGCCGTCTCGCGCGGCGTGTACTCGCGCACCCGGTGGCGCAGCGCGTCGAAGCCGCTGGTGTGGGCGTCGATGAAGGCGTTGTCGGTCAGGCCGTCCCACAGCATCAGGTGCAGCAGGCCGTGGAACAGCGCCACGTCGGTGCCGGGCAGCAGCGGCAGGTGCAGGTCGGCCAGCTGCGCCGTCTCGGTGCGGCGCGGATCGACCACGATCAGCCGCAACGCCGGGTTGGCGCGCTTGGCGTCCTCGATGCGGCGCATGACGATCGGGTGCGCCCAGGCCGTGTTGGAGCCGGCGATGAAGAGGGTACGCGCCCGCGCCAGGTCCTCGTAGCAGGCCGGGGGCGCATCGGCGCCCAGCGTCGCCTTGTAGCCGGCCACCGCGGAGCTCATGCACAGCCGCGAGTTGGTATCGACGTTGTTGGTGCCGATCAGCCCCTTGGCCAGCTTGTTGAAGACGTAGTAGTCCTCGGTCAGCAGCTGCCCGGAAAGATAGAAGCCCACGGCGTCCGGGCCGTGGCGGCGGATCACGTCCTCGAAGCGGTCCGTGGCCAGCGACAGGGCCTCGTTCCAGCCCACGCGCCGCGGCGCCTCGCCGCGCCGGTCGCGGCGCATCGGCGCCAGGAGCCGCTGCTGCAGCGTCACGGGCGCGGCGGCGGTGAGGTGCAGCGTGCTGCCTTTGCTGCACAGCCGGCCGAGGTTGGCCGGATGCTCGGGGTCGCCGCGCACGCCGGTGATCTGCGCGCCATCGCTCTCGATGATCACGCCGCAGCCGACGCCGCAGTAGGGGCAGGTGGAACGGGTTTCAGCCATGTCGGAACCGTGGTGGGACGTTGGAGGCGGGCGCTCAGCTCCGTTACAGGGTGGGCTTCTGTTCGGGGCGCGAGCCGCGGCAAGGGCCGGCCTGGGGCAGCGGCAGGTCGATGCCCAGGGTGGCGATCTCATCGCGGTCCAGGTGCACCACGTTGCCTTCCACCTTGACGGCGAAGGCCGGGGTGCAGCCCTCGTCGGGCGCGGCCACCTGGCCGCTGTCCAGGCCGACGCTCCAGTTGTGCAGCGGGCAGGCGACGCTGCGGCCGCTGACGATGCCCTGCGACAGCGGGCCGCCCTTGTGCGGGCAGCGGTCCAGCAGCGCGAACACCTCGTTGTCGGCGTTGCGGAACACCGCCACCGGCGCGCCCTTGGGGCGCTCCAGGCGGCGGGCACCCAGCAGGGGCAGGTCGTCGAGGGTGCAGACGGGAATCCAGGCGCTCATGGGATCGGTGCTTTCCAAGGGGTTCATCAGGCTTTGATCTCGGCCGTGGCCAGGGCCTCGGCGGACAGGCGCAGCGGCTCGAACTGGCGCGTGTCCATGCCGGCCTTGACGGCTTCCTGCCAGGGGTCGGGCTGGCCGTCGAGCGCGAACTGCAGCCGCGCCCACAGCGCCTTGCGGTTCTCGGCGTCCTCCAGCACGCGCTTCTTGACGTGGTCCAGCCCCACGCGCTCCACAAAGTGCACGGTGCGCTCCAGGTACCAGCCCTCCTCGCGGTAGAGCTGCAGGAAGGCGCCGGCGACTTCCAGTACCTCCTCGGCCGTCTTCACCTTGGTGAGGAACTGCGCCACCTCGGTCTTGATGCCGCCGTTGCCCGCGATGTGGATCTCCCAGCCGGAGTCCACGCCGATGACGCCCACGTCCTTGGTGCCGGACTCGGCGCAGTTGCGCGGGCAACCGCTGACGGCCATCTTGACCTTGTGCGGCGCGTACATGGCCCACAGCGCGCGCTCCAGGTCCTTGCCCAGCTGCGTGCTGTCCTGGGTGCCGAAGCGGCACCACTCGGCGCCCACGCAGGTCTTCACCGTGCGCAGCGACTTGGCGTAGGCCAGGCCGCTGGGCATGCCCAGGTCGCGCCAGACGGACTGCAGGTCCTCCTTCTTCACGCCCAGCAGGTCGATGCGCTGCCCGCCGGTGACCTTGACGGTGGGAATGGCGTACTTGTCCACCACGTCGGCGATGCGGCGCAGGTCGGCGGCGCTGGTCTCGCCGCCCCACATGCGCGGAATCACGGAGTAGCTGCCGTCCTTCTGGATGTTGGCGTGGCCACGCTCGTTGATGAAGCGGCTCTGCGGATCGTCCCGCGCTTCCTTGGGCCAGGTGCTGATGAGGTAGTAGTTCACCGCCGGGCGGCAGCTGGCGCAGCCGTTGGGGTTGCGCCAGCCCAGGGTCTGGTAGACCGCGTCGATGCTCAGCAGCTTGTCCTTGCGGATCGCGTCGCGCACGTCCTGGTGGCTGAAGTCGGTGCAGCCGCACATCGCCTTCTTCTTGGGCGTGGCCGAGTAGTCGCCGCCGGCGGTGAACATCAGGATCTGCTCCACCAGCCCGGTGCAGGAGCCGCAGGAGGCGCTGGCCTTGGTGTGCTTGCGCACCTCCTCCAGCGTGAACAGGCCCTTGTCCTTGATGGCCTTGCAGATCGCGCCCTTGGTCACGCCGTTGCAGCCGCAGACCTCGTCGTCGTCGGCCATGCCCGCGGCCTTGCTGTGGCCCTGGTGGCCGGCGTCGCCCAGGTGGTTCTCGCCGAACATCAGCTTGTCGCGCAGGTCGGCCACGCTGCGGCCCTCGCGCAGCAGCTTGAAGTACCAGGCGCCGTCGGCCGTGTCGCCGTAGAGGCAGGCGCCCACGAGCTTGTCGTCCTTGAGCACCAGCTTCTTGTAGACGCCGCCGAAGGGGTCGCTGAGCACGATCTCCTCGCAGTCCTCGCCGCCGTTGAAGTCGCCCGCGGAAAAGAGGTCGATGCCCGTGACCTTGAGCTTGGTGCTGGTCTGGCTGCCCTGGTAGCGGCCGATGCCGAACTGCGCCAGGTGCGTCGCGCACACCTTGCCCTGCTCGAACAGCGGCGCCACCAGCCCGTAGGCGATGCCGCGGTGCGCGGCGCACTCGCCCACGGCGTAGACGCGCGGGTCGGTGACGGTCTGCAGCGTGTCGGTGACGACGATGCCGCGGTTGCAGTGCAGGCCGATCTTCTCGGCCAGCGCGGTGTTGGGGCGGATGCCCGCGGCCATCACCACCAGGTCGGCCGGGATCTCGGTGCCGTCCTTGAACTGCACCGCCATGACCCGGCCATCCTGGTCGCCGACGAGCGCCTGCGTCTGCGCGCCCATCGCGAAGCGCAACCCGCGCTCCTGCAGCGACTGCTGCAGCATCTTGCCGGCCACGTCGTCGAGCTGGCGCTCCATCAGCGTGTTGGCGATGTGCACCACGGTCACCTGCATGCCGCGCAGCATCAGCCCGTTGGCCGCTTCCAGGCCCAGCAGGCCGCCGCCGATGACGACGGCGTGCTTGTGGGTCTTGGCCGTCTCGATCATGTACTCGGTGTCGGCAATGTCGCGGTAGGCGATCACGCCCCGCAGGTCCTTGCCCGGCACCGGCAGGATGAAGGGGTTGGAACCGGTGGCGATCAGCAGCCGGTCGTAGGGCACCTCGATGGTGCTGCCGTCCTTGCGGCGGCCATGCACGACGCGCTTGGCCCGGTTGACATCCGTGACCTCGCAGCCCAGATGCAGCGTGATGCCGTTGTCCTCGTACCACGTCAGCGGGTTGAGGATGATCTCGTCGATGGTCTGCTCGCCGGCGAGCACGGGCGACAGCAGGATGCGGTTGTAGTTCGGGTGCGGCTCGGCGCCGAAGACGGTGATGTCGTAGAGGTCCGGGGCGATCTTGAGCAGCTCTTCGAGCGTGCGCACGCCGGCCATGCCGTTGCCGATCAGGACCAGTTTCATCTTCTTCATGGCTGCGTTCCTCCGGAGAAGCGAGAGATCGAATTCGTTGCGCGGACAATCGCCGCATGAGCTTTGAGGTGGACATCGGGCACGCGAGCCGCCGCGGCCTCAGGGATGTCAACGAGGATTTCGCCGGCGCGCTGCGCGAGAAGCGCGGCCTGGTGGCGGCGATCGCCGACGGCGTGTCCAGCGGCGGCGGCGGGCGCGAGGCGGCGCAGACCAGCGTGATGGGGCTGCTGTCGGACTTCTTCGCCGCGCCGCCCACCTGGGACACCACCGTGGTGCTGGACCGCCTCATCGCGGCGCAGAACAGCTGGCTCGTGGCCGTGAACCGCCAGCGCCAGCTCGGCGGCGGCTGGCACCGGCGCGAGGCCGGCCGCGTGGACGAGCCCGCCACGGCGCTGACCACGCTCACCGCGCTGGCGCTGGAGGGCCGCGGCTACACCGTGGCGCACGTGGGCGACACGCGCGCCTGGCTGCTCAGCGGCGGCGAGCTCGCGCCGCTGACGCAGGACCATGCCTTCGAGCATCCCGACCAGCGCAGCCGCCTCACCCGCGCCGTGGGCCTGGACGAGGCGCTGAGCGTGGACTACGCGCAGGGTCTGCTGCGCGTGGGCGACGTGTTCGTGCTCACCACCGACGGCGTGCACGGCGTGCTCAAGCGCGCGCGGCTGGCGGCGCTGGCCGCCCAGGGCACGGCCCAGGAGGCGAGCGAGGCCATCGTCGAGGCCGCCATCGCCGCCGGCAGCCGCGACAACGCCAGCGCGCTGGTGGTGCGGGTGCTGGGGCTGGACGCTGGCCGGCTGGAGGACGAGCTCGCCCGCAGCCGCCAGTTGCCCGCGCCCGGCAAGCTCAAGGTGGGCGACCGGCTCGACGGCTTCACCATCACGGCGCTGGTGGCCGACAACGGCGTGCACCGCCTCTACCAGGCGCGCGGCCCGCGGGGCGCGCTGGCGGCGATCAAGACGCTGCACGAGGCCCGCGCCAGTGACCCCGAGGAGCGCGCCATGCTCGCCCACGAGGCCTGGCTGGGCCTGCGCCTGGCCGAGGCCGGGGCGCCGGGCTTCATCCGCGTGCACGAGGTGACGGACGCCACGGCGCTCTACACCGCGTTCGACTGGCATGCCGGACGCACCCTGGAGCAGCTGCTCAAGGAAGGGCATCGCTTCAGCGTGGACGAGGTGGTGCGCGGCGCCATCGCCGTCACCCGCGCCGTGGGCCGGCTGCACCGGCTGGGCGTGGTGCACCGCGACCTCAAGCCGGGCAACCTGCACCTGGGCGATGACGGCCAGTGGCGGCTGCTGGACCTGGGCACCGCCGTGAGCGCGCACGCCTCGGCGGCGCAGCGCGAGCTGCACGCCGGCACGCCCAGCTTCATGAACCCCGAGCAGTGGGAAGGCGCGGCGGCCGACAGCGGCAGCGACCTCTTCGCGCTGGGCGTGACGCTGTACCAGTGGCTGACCGGCCATCTGCCCTACGGCGAGGTCGAGCCGTACCAGACCGCGCGCTTCAAGCGCGACCCCCGGCCGCTGTCGCGGCTGCGTCCGGACGTGCCGATCTGGCTGGACCACCTGGTGCTCAAGGCCGTGGCCCGCGACCCGCGCCAGCGCTTCGAGACCGCCGAGGAGCTGCTGCTGGCGCTGCAGCGCGGCGCCTCGCGCAGCATCAGCGCGCCCCTGGCCACGCCGCTGGCCGTGCGCGACCCGCTGGCGCTGTGGAAGGCGGCGCTGGCGGTGTCGCTGCTCTTCAACCTGCTGCTGGTCGTGTGGCTGCTGTTCCTGCCGCGCTGAACCCTTTTTGCTCTCCAGAACGACACATGCCGTTCGGGCTGAGCCCTTCGACAGGCCCAGGGCAGGCTCTGTCGAAGCCCTGGGGCCCGACTGGCGTGCAGGCCCTTCGACAAGCCTGTCCTGAGCGCCGTCGAAGGGCTCAGGGCGAACGGGGAAGAAGGGCAGGGCAGCCATGGCGCTTCCAGGTGGTCCCGGGGCCTCAGGCGCCGCGGCGGCGCGGCGCGGCGCGGGTAACGCGGGTGACGCGTGGCGCGGCCGGCGCCTGCTCCTGGGCGGCCACGCGGGCGCGGCCACCCTTTTCGGCCCAGGTGCGGGTCCAGCGGATCTGTACGACGCGCAGCATCACCAGCATCACCAGCGCCAGCACCGTGAAGGCCAGGAAGCCGCCGAGGTAGCTGCCCGAGTACTGCTTGGACAGGCCCATGGCGTTGGGCAGGAAGCCGCCGCCCAGGGCGCCGACCTCGCCGATCATCGAGCCGGCCACCGCGGTGGCCAGCGGCCAACGCAGCGGCACGAGCTGGAAGAGGGCGCCGTTGCCCGCGCCCAGGGCGGCGAAGCACAGCATGAACAGCAGCGTGGTGCCAGCGAGCGAGGTGCCAGCGAAGCCGCAGGCCGTGAGCGTGGCGGCCACCAGCAGCAGCACGCCGGAGAGGGTGTTGACGCCGCCGATGCGGTCGGAGATCCAGCCTCCGAGCACGCGCACCGCCGAGCCCATGAGGGTGGCGAGCATGGTGAGCTGGCCGGCCTCGACCTTCGTGACCTTGAACTGGTCGTAGAAATAGGTGGGCAGGAAGCTGGCCAGGCCGATGAAGCCGCCGAAGGTGACGACGTAGATCAGGCTGAAGGCCCAGCCGTCCTTCTCGAACAGGCAGCTGATGTGCTCGCGGAAGGTCTGGTGCTCGCGATCGGGCGGTTCCTTGGCGGCGAACCACATCACCGCCAGCGGCAGCAGCATGGTGGCCGCGGCCAGGCCGTACACCGTCTGCCAGCCGAACTGGGTCGCCAGCGGCGGCGCGAACAGCACGGCCAGCACGGTGCCGGAGTTGCCCGCGCCGGCGATGCCCATGGCCAGGCCCTTGTACTTGGGCGGGAACCAGCCGCTGCCCAGGCTCAGCGCCACGCCGAAGCTCGCGCCGGCGATGCCCAGCAGCACGCCCATGGCCAGCACGCCGTCATAGCTGTCCACGAACAGGAAGCCATACAGCAGCGCCAGGACGATCAGCGACATCTCCACCATCGCCGCGTTCTTGCGCCCGATGTACTGCGCCAGCACGCCCAGCGGGAAGCGCATCAGCGCGCCGGCCAGGATTGGCACCGACACCATGAAGCCCTTCTGCGCCGCCGACAGCCCATAGGCCTCGCTGATGAACGGACCCATGGCGCCGTTGAGCACCCACACGGCGAAGCAGAAGTCGAAATAGAGGAAGGAAGCGGCCAGCGTGGGCCAGTGCCCGGCACGGGCGAAGGTCTTGAAGCTCGACATCGTGGCGGGGCGCTCAGGTGCGCGGACGGGAAGGGGAAAGGAGGGCGGGCAACGACAGCGTTCTCATGTGGCTTCTCCGGAGGTTCGGCAAAGCGCCCGCGGCGGGTGCGGGCTGTGGAGCACATGCTTGGTCACGACGCTGTGGCCAGGACCGGGCGTGCGATGCCGGCGGTCCGGGTGCTGCGGTGCACCCGCGTGCAGTACTGCACCATCCGTGCCAACCCGTAGAGCCGGACGGATGTGGGGTCTGCTCTATGCTTGCGGCCCGAACGCCGCGCCCGTCGCGGCGCTTGCATTTCTCTCCCTGTATGGCCGGCCGCGGTGCCGGTTCGCTGCATGACCTCAGCCCTCGTCATCTCCGCTCCCGGCACGGGCGCGCCTCCGCTGGCCGATGAGCTCCAGGCCGCCGGCATTCACGTCCTTGGTGCCTGCGAGTGCGACAAGCTGGTGCAGCAGGCCCTCAAGCACGCACCGGACGTGGTCGTGTGCTGGGAGCCCACGCCGGCCGAGGCCGGGCTGTTCGACGCGCTGGAGCTGCTGTCGCGCACGCAACCAATGCCGGTGCTGGTGTTCACCGCCGATGCCAGCGTCGAGGGCGCGCAGCGCGCGTTGGCGCTGGGCGTGGCGGGCTGGGTGGTGCACGGCTACGCGCCCACGCGGCTGCGCCCGCTGCTGCAACTCGCGCGCGCGCGCTTCGAGCACGAGCAGCGCCTGCGCGGCGAGCGCGACGAGGCGAACCAGCGGCTGGAAGAGCGCAAGCTGGTGGACCGCGCCAAGGGCATCCTGATGCGCTCGCACGGACTGTCGGAAGACGAGGCCTTCCGCCGCCTGCGCGGCGCGGCCATGCAGGGCAAGCTGCGCGTGGGGCGGCTGTCGCAGCAGCTCATCGACGCCGCGCGCGACGCCGAGTCGCTGAATCGCAGCGGGCAGCTGCGCATGCTGTCGCAGCGCCTGGTGGCGCTGCAGGCGCTGCGCCTGGCGCCGGCGCCGGACGTGGACGCCGTGGCGCTGCAGTCCGCCGCGCGCAAGCAGACCCAGCGCAACCTGGAGCAGCTGGGCCGCACACTGTCGGCCCCGACCCTGGGCGACCTGCTGCAGCCGCTGCAGTCGGCCTGGGTCGCACTGGAGCGCGCGCTGGATACCACGCCGCAGCTCGATGGGCTGCCGGCGCTGGACGCCGCGGCCGAGGCGTTGCTGGCCGCGGCCGAAACGCTCACGCGCGCGCTGGAGGGTGGCAGCGCGCTGCAGACGCTCTCCGCCGTGAACCTGGCCGGGCGCCAGCGCATGCTGGGCCAGCGCCTGCTCAAGCAGGTGCTGATGGGCGCGCTGCTGGCGACGCCGGCGGGCGCGCAGGCGCTGTCGCTGGCCGCGACCACGGCGCGCGAGTTCGATCAGGCGCTGCAACGGCTGCAGCAGTCGCCGCTGAGCTCGCCGGCGATCCGCATCGCGCTGGATGCCGCGGCGCGCGAGTGGCAGCGCATGCAGCAGGGCGTGCGCGAGGCCGGGCATGAGAGCGGACGCCGGCAGCTCGCGCTGGCCGCCGAGGCGCTGCTGGCGCGCTTCGAGGAGCTCACCGGCGACTACGAGCGCAGCGCGCAGATGCTGTTCGACTGAAACCTTCCTCCCACCGCCCGGCGCGGCTTATCCTGCTCAGGCCCCAGTCTCTGCCCCGCTCAGCATGTCCACCGTTCCCTCTTCCCAAGCCGAGACGACTGCTGCCGACGCGCTGTCCGATGACGCGCTGGCAGCGTTGCTGGGCCGGCTGCTGCCGGCCTGGATGGCGCGCCAGGGCATGTTGCTGGCGCTCAAGGACGCGGACAGCGGCGCCTACCTGTACGTCAACGAGGCGATGGTGCAGTGGCTGCGGTGCGACCCGGCCGCGCTGCGCGCGCAGGGCGACGCGGCACTGGAGCCGCCGCTGCCCGCACCGCTGCGTGCGGCCGAGCAGCACGCGCTGCAGCTGCCGCCGGACAAGCCGCTGCACAGCGAGCACCGCTTCGAGTGGCACGGGGCGCAGCAAGAGTTCAGCGTCTGGCGCGAGATCCGGTTGCTGCCCGATGGGCGGCGGCTGCTGTGCAGCATCTGGACCGACTTGGGGCCGCAGCGCCGCGAGCAGCAGCGGCTGCGCGAGGTGCTGCAGCAACTGGAGCAGCAGCAGCGTCTCTACAACGAGCTGTACGGCGAGGGTGGTCCGCTGGGCGCGCAGGCCGGGCTGCAGTCGCGCGCGCTGTTCGACGAGCAGCTGGAGCATGCGGTGGCGGCTGCGCACGAGGAGCACCGAGAGATTGCACTCGTGTGGGTGGCGCTGGACGCGCCGCGCGCTGAAGTCGCCGCCGCCTGGGACGACGGGGCACTGGAGAGCGTGCGTGCGACGCTGGCGCGGCTGCTGCGCGCCAACACCCGCGCCGCGGACTGGACCTGCCGCCTGGACGGCCAGCGCTTCGCGGTGCTGATGTCCAACGTGGGGCTGGCCGTGGCCTATGGGCGCATGGAGCAGCTGCGGCGCGAGTGCGCGGCGCAGATCGTGGTCAGCGGCGGGCGCGAGCTGCGCTTCAGCGTGTCCATGGGCGTGGCGAGCTGTCCGCACACCGCCGGTGAAGCGCCCGCGCTGGTGGCCGGCTGCCAGGCGGCTCTGGCCGAGGCGCAGCAGCGCGGGGGCGACCAGGTGGTGCTGGCGCGGGTGCCGTTCGCAGTGCAGGGGTGAGGCCGGTTCGGGCCGCCGCTGAAAAGAATTTCGTCATGCCCGCGCAGGCGGGCTTCCCCACCCCGCATCCGGCATTCGGCCCGTTGGCGTGACGGGTCTCTTTACTGCTTGCTGCCGGGCTTTCCGATGGAGCCGCTACGGGCGCGGCAAGCTCGTTGCGCCGGCACCAACTTGCCTCGTCAGCTGCTCAGTCCCTTGTAGAGCATGTAGGCCGCGAGCAGGTACAGCAGGACGGCAAAGGAACGCTTGAGCTGGCGCACGTCCAGCGCGTGCGCGGCGCGCGCGCCCATGGGCGCCATGGTCACGCTGGCCAGGGCGACCACGGCCAGCGCTGGCAGGTACAGGTAGCCCAGTGCGCCGGGCAGGGCTGGCGGCAGGCCCAGGCCACCGACGAGGTAGCCCGCGGTGTTGGCGACCGCAATGGGAAAGCCCAGCGCCGCGCTGGTGGCGACCGCATGGTGGATGGGCACGTTGCAGCGGGTCATGAAGGGCACCGACACGAAGCCGCCGCCCGCGCCCACCAGGCCCGAGAGGAAGCCGATGCCGCTGCCCGCGGCGGCCTGGCCTAGGCGGCCGGGCATGTCGCGGTCCGGATGCGGCGGGCGCCCGCGCAGCATCTGCGTGGCCGAAAAGGCGACGAAGGCGGCGAAGAACAGCGCCAGCGCCTGGCCCTTGATCACGGCAAAGGCGCCCGCGCCGGCCAGCAGTCCGCCCACCACGATGCCCGGCGCCATGTTGCGCACCAGCGGCCAGCGCACCGCGCCGCGCTTGTGGTGCGCGCGCACGCTGGACAGCGAGGTGAAGACGATGGTTGTCATGGACGTGGCGATGGCCATCTTCACCGCCATGCCCGAAGGCACGCCGCGCTGCGTCAGGATGAAGCTGAGGAAGGGCACCAGCAGCATGCCGCCGCCGATGCCCAATAGTCCCGCGAGAAAGCCGGTACAGCAGCCCAGCAGCAGCAACTCGGCCGCGAGTGAAAGGTCCATGATGCTAAGAGGCCGACGCGTCCGGCCGCTGCCGCGCAAGGGCATGCGTCGCACCAGCAGCGAGGCTGCCGGCTGCAACAGGTGCAAGACGCGGGTGAAGGAAGAGGGGGTGTCCGTCGCGAGCTGTGGGCCGCATTCCTGAACCCAGGGGATTCAGGTGGGTCCGGTCAGCAGGACTTCGGGTTCGTCTGACGCGAGACGATCGCGCCCGTCCAGCAATTTTCCAGGCCCTTGCTCGCGAGAGCATCGGTTCAAGGAAATATAGAACCCACACGAACGCGGCGGACGAGGCGAATTTTACGCCCTCGTCCGCAACGACTGCGGGATGAGGTACATCAACCCTGTCAAGGCGTGCCTGAAGTCGCATCCGCAGCCAGCGCGCGGTCGATGCGCTCGATGAGCGCCTGCAACTGGGCCTCGCTCGGCGCGGTGGCCGCGGTGCCGGTTTCGC
Source organism: uncultured Azohydromonas sp. (assembly GCF_937926365.1). Classification (GTDB taxonomy): domain Bacteria; phylum Pseudomonadota; class Gammaproteobacteria; order Burkholderiales; family Burkholderiaceae_C; genus Azohydromonas. The sequence continues at coordinate 66,672 of NZ_CALAOH010000127.1, forward strand.
CGGGCGGCGGTGCGGCGGGGCGCTGCACGAGCTGATAGGCCAGGTTGAGCGCGGCCAACACGGCGATGCGTTCGCGCGCCTTGATGCGGCCGGCGTCGCGGATGGCCGTCATCTCGCGGTCCACCTGCGCGACGGCGGCCTGCAGCGCCTGCTCACCGCCGTCAGGGCAGCCCAGCAGGTAGCTCTGGCCGAGGATGGTGACTTCGAGCTGTTTCATGGCGAAAGGGGACGCGGCGGCGGATCAGCCCTGGCGGGCATCGGTGGCGGAGAGCCGTTCGATGAGCACGTCGATGCGTGAGCGTGCGGCGTTCAGGCGCGAGCGCAACTGGTCGCGTTCGGCGCCGAGCTCGGCGTGCTGGCGCTGCAGTTCGGCATGGGCTTGCTGGAGCTGCTCATGGCGGCGCGCGAGCAACTCGATGCGCTCGGCAAGTTCTTCCAGGGTCGGCATGTTTGGGAGGGCGAGGCGAGGCCGGGGATTGTAGGCTCCGCGTCCTTACGATCGGCTACTCAGAAATTGATCGCAGCAGTCAGCCACCGCGCAGCGCTCGCACAGCGGGCGCCGGGCCTGACAGACGTAGCGCCCATGCAGGATCAGCCAATGGTGCGCGTCCACGCGGTAGGCCTCGGGTACGCGCCGCAGCAGTCCCTGCTCGACCTCCAGCGGCGTGCGCCCGGGCGCCAGACCGGTGCGGTTGCTGACGCGGAAGATGTGAGTGTCCACCGCCATGGTCGGCTCGCCGAAGGCGACGTTGAGCACCACGTTGGCCGTCTTGCGGCCCACGCCGGGCAGCGCCTCCAGCGCTTCGCGGCTGCGCGGCACGCGCCCGCCATGCTGCTCCAGCAGGATGCGGCTGGTGTTCCAGAGGTTCTTGGCCTTGGTGGGATAGAGCCCCACGCTGCGGATGTAGCCCGCGATGCCTTCGATGCCCAGCGCGAACATCTTGCGCGGCGTGTTGGCCACCGGGAACAGCTGCCGCGTGGCCTTGTTGACGCCCGCGTCGGTGGACTGCGCCGACAGCAGTACCGCCGCCAGCAGCTCGAACACGTTGGTGAATTCCAGCTCGGTGGTGGGCTGCGGGTTGGCGGCGCGCAGCGTGGCGAACAGCCGTTCGACGGCTTGGTCGTTCATGGCAGTGTCGTTCACACCCGCGAGGCGCGCTGCGCGCGGGCGCGGGCCAGCGCGGCCTCGATCACGGAGCGTTTCCTGTCCAGCGTCTCGGGGTCCTGGTGGCGGCTGTGGGCGGGCAGGTCGGCCAGCTTGGTCTCGGCCTTGGCGATGAGTCGCTCGCGCGTGTCCTCCTCGGCCTGCGCCAGCCGCGCGCGGTGCGCGGCGTAGCGGCGGCGGGCTTGCTCGGCTTGTGCCGGACTCCAGGCCGCCCAGCCGGTGGCGGCGGTGATGGGCTCCAGCACGATGCAGTCCACCGGGCAGGCGGGGACGCACAGCTCGCAGCCGGTGCACTCGTTCTCGATGACGGTGTGCATGCGTTTGGTGGCGCCGGCAATGCAGTCCACCGGGCAGGCCTTGATGCACAGCGTGCAGCCGATGCACCAGGCCTCGTCGATGAAAGCCACCATGCGCGGCGCTTCGGTGCCGCAGCCTGCATCCAGCGGGCGTGTCGGCTGGCCGGTGAGTGTGGCCAGCCGACGCACGCCCTCGGCGCCGCCAGGTGGGCAGCGGTCGATGCCGGCCTCGCCGGCGGCCACGGCCTGCGCGTAGCCGCGGCAGTCCGGGTAGCCGCAGCGGGTGCACTGCGTCTGTGGCAGTTCGGCGTCGATGGCGGCGGCCAGACCCTGCAGCGAGGGCAGGGCGGCGGCCGGTCTCAGCGCTGGGGTTGAGGCGACTTTTTCAGGCACCGGCTTTGGTCGTGGAACGCTTGGAGCGCGCGGGCACCGCCGGCACCGCCGGCACCGCCTCGGCCGTGGCGTCGGGCAGCGCCTCGCGCTTGGCCGGGGGCGTCACTTGCTCGTCGAAGCGGGCGATGAAGTCGCGTACCTGCGGATACACCTTCTCGCGCCAGCGGCGGCCGGAGAAGATGCCGTAATGGCCCGCGCCTTCGACGTCGTAGTGAAACTGGCGCTCCTTGGGAATGCCGGTGCACAGGTCATGCGCGGCCTTGGTCTGGCCAGCGCCGGAGATGTCGTCGAGCTCGCCCTCGACGGTCAGCAGCGCGCTGGTACTGATGTCCTGCGGACGCACGAACTCGCCCTCGACCTCCCAGGTGCCGTTGACCAGCGCGAAGTCCTGGAACACCGTCTTGATGGTTTCCAGGTAGTACTCGGCCGGCATGTCCAGCACGGCGTTGTACTCGTCGTAGAACTTGCGGTGCGCCTCGATGCTGTCCTCGTCGCCGCGGATCAGGTCGAGGAAGTAGTCGTAGTGCGAGCTCAGGTGGCGGTCCGGGTTCATGGCCACGAAGCCCGTGTGCTGCAGGAAGCCCGGGTACACGCGCCGCCCTGCGCCGGGGTAGTTCGGCGGCACGCGGTAGATCACGTTGTTCTCGAACCACTCGTGGCGCTTGTTCATCGCCAGGTTGTTCACGGCGGTGGGCGAGCGCCGCGCGTCGATGGGGCCGCCCATCATCGTCATGGTGCGCGGCGTGGCCTCGCCGCGGCTGGCCAGCAGCGACACGGCCGCGAGCACCGGCACGGTGGGCTGGCACACGGAGATGACGTGCACGTTCGGTCCGATGAAGCGGATGAACTCCTGCACGTACTCGACGTAATCGTTGAGGTGGAAAGGGCCCTCCGAGGCGGGCACCATGCGCGCGTCGGTCCAGTCGGTGATGTAGACCTTGTGGTCGTGCAGCAGCGAGCGCACCGTGTCGCGCAGCAGCGTGGAATGGTGGCCCGACAGCGGCGCGACCACCAGCACCGTGGGCTGGCCCTTCATGGCGGTGAGGGCGGGCAGATCGTCGCTGAAGCGCTTGAAGCGCAGCAGCCGGCAGAAGGGCTTCTGCAACGCCACGCGCTCCTGCACCGCGACCTCCACGCCGTTGACGGTGGCGGAGGTGATCTCGAACTGGGGCTTCTCGTAGTCCTTGGCCAGCCGGTGCAGCAGGTCCAGCGCGGCGGAGATGCGCTGCGACAGGATGGAGTGGGCGAAGGGCGACAGCGGATGGTCGTACAGCTTGGAAGCCGCGCTGGCGAACTCGGAGAAGGGCGCCATCAAGGCGCGCTGGCTTTCGTAGAGCTGGTACAGCATCGAACGGAACCTCGCAGCAGATTGGGGACGGACGACGTCTCGGACGTTTTTAGGATGAGCGCCGCAGATGAGCTGAACCTGACAAGGTGCAGCTCTTTGTGCAAGTGCAGCAATTTTTGTGCGCGACGAGTCGGGAGCGTGCCATCCTGTGACAAGTCAAGGATGTGCGAAGGGCCGGAAACCCGGCCCATGTGCGATGCAGTTCACGCAAATTTCCGGCCACCGCCTCCGCTGTCGCGACGGCGTGCCGGAAGGCAGGAGCGCGTCAGGCGGCGACCTTGGCCATGGCGGTGGCCACGGCGTCGATGTTGCGGCTGTTGAGCGCGGCCACGCAGATGCGGCCGGAGTCCACGCCGTAGACGCCGAACTCGCTGCGCAGGCGCTGCATCTGCTCCTTGTTCAGGCCGGAGTAGCTGAACATGCCCTTCTGGCGAACGATGTAGGAGAGGTCCTGCTTCACGCCGGCGGCCTGCAGCTTTTCCACCAGCAGCGAGCGCATGAGCTTGATGCGCTGGCGCATGCCGGCGAGCTCCTCCTCCCATTGCGCGCGCAACGAAGGCGTGGTCAGCACCGTGGCCACCACCTGCGCGCCGAAGGTGGGCGGGTTGGAGTAGTTGGTGCGGATGACGATCTTGAGCTGCGAGAGCACGCGGGCGGCCTCGTTGGCGCTGTCGCACACCACGCTCAGCGCGCCCACGCGCTCACCGTAGAGCGAGAAGCTCTTGGAGAAGGAGGTGGAGACGAAGAAGTCGATGCCCGCGGCCAGGAACTGCTGGATCACGGCGCCGTCCTCGGCGATGCCCTCGCCGAAGCCCTGGTAGGCCATGTCGAGGAAGGCCACCAGGCCGGCGTCCTTGACGGCAGCGACCACCTGCGTCCACTGCTCGGGCGTGATGTCGTAGCCGGTCGGGTTGTGGCAGCACGCATGCAGCACCACGATCGTGCCCTTGGCGGCACCGCGCAGCGCGGCAACCATGTCGTCGAAGCGCACGCCGCGCTTATCGGCGTCGTAGTAGGGGTAGGTGCCGACTTCGAAGCCCGCGTTGGTGAACAGCGCACGGTGGTTCTCCCAGCTCGGGTCGCTGATCAGGACCTTGGCGGCCGGGTTGACGCGCTTGAGGAAGTCGGCGCCGATCTTCAGGCCGCCCGTACCGCCCAGGGCTTGCACGGTGGCAATGCGGCCGCCCTTGACAGCGTCGCTGTCGGCGCCGAACACCAGGCCCTGCACCGCCTTGTCGTAGGCGGCGATGCCGTCGATGGGCAGGTAGCCGCGGGGCTTCTTGGCTTCCAGCAGCTGCTGCTCGGCAGCGGCGACGCACTTGAGCAGCGGCAGCTTGCCCTCATCATCGAAATACACGCCCACGCCCAGGTTGACCTTGGCGGGGTTGGGGTCGGCGGCGAACTGTTCGTTGAGGCCCAGGATCGGGTCGCGCGGGGCCATTTCGACGGCGGCAAACAGGGACATGGGTGATTCCAGAAGGGGGAGAGGAGCGCCGCCGCTGGGGGTAGGGGCGATGCGCTAGGCTGTCGGATTGCCCTGCGGTCTGACCCGCGAGGGCGCGCAATTCTAAGCCGCCACGTCGTTTTCCCCGGTATTCCAGGATTCCAGATGCCTTCACCCAAGCCCGTACCGAGCTGCGCCGCCATGCAGGATGCCGCTGCGGCGGCGCCGGAAGCCGCAGCGCCGCAGGGCGAGTTCGTGCGCTATCCCGGCTCGCCCTTCGAGCTGTTCCAGCCCTATCCGCCCGCGGGCGACCAGCCCACGGCCATCGAGCAGCTGGTGGAGGGCGTGCAGGACGGCCTGAGCTTCCAGACGCTGCTGGGCGTCACGGGCTCGGGCAAGACCTTCACCATGGCCAACGCCATCGCGCGGCTGGGCCGCCCGGCGATCGTGTTCGCACCCAACAAGACGCTGGCCGCGCAGCTCTACAGCGAGTTCCGCGAGTTCTTCCCCAAGAACGCCGTCGAGTACTTCGTCAGCTACTACGACTACTACCAGCCCGAGGCCTACG
>NZ_CALAOH010000128.1 GCF_937926365.1 uncultured Azohydromonas sp.
CCGTGGCCGCGGCGGTGGCGCTGGCCGCGCTGGGCGCGCCGGCGGCGCACGCGGCCGAGGCGCCGCAGGTGCGCGTGGAGCACACCTTTGCCCTCGGCGCCGATGCGGTGTGGGCGCGCCTGGGGCGCTTCTGCAGCATCGCCGAGTGGCAGTCGCTGGTGGCGGGCTGCGTGGTGGACGAGCGCCGCGACGGCCTCTACCGCACGGTGGTGATGCGCAACGACACGGCCTACGTCGAGCGGCTGGAGCGCTTCTCGCACGAGGAGCGGCGGCTGGCCTACTCGATCCTCAGCGGCCCGCTGCCGGTGCGGCGCTACGTCTCGGAGCTGCAGGTCCTGCCCGTGGATGCCCGGCATTCGCGGCTGGTGTGGCAGGCCTGGTACGAGGTGCCCGCCGGCACCGAGGCCCCCGCCGTGGCGCGCGACCTCTCGGCCCTGTTCGGCAACGGTATCCAGGGCATGGAACGCCTGCTGGCCGCCGACTGAACCCGCTTTTCCTGCCCGGGAGGGCGGCAGGCCCTTCCGCCTTTTTCCTCACCTGAAGAGGTTTCCATGATCGTTGTCACCGGAGCATCCGGAAACGTGGGCACGCACGTCGTGTCACAGCTCGCCGCCGCAGGCTTTCCCGTGCGGGCGCTCAGCCGCAAGCCCGCCGCGGCGCCCTCCCTGCGCGGCGTCGAATGGGTCGAAGCCGACTTCGAGCAGCCCGAGAGCCTGGCGCGCGCGCTGCAGGGCGCCACGCGGGTGGTGCTGATCTCGCCGGCGCATCCGCGCATGCGCCAGCACCAGGTGGCGGTGGTCGATGCCGCGGTGGCCGCCGGCGCCCGGCGCATCGCCAAGCTCTCCGGGCTGGGCGCGGGCCCGCAGGCGCCGATCCGGCTGCCGCAGGAGCATTACGCGATCGAGCAGCACATCGAGCGCAGCGGCCTGGCCCACAGCTTCGTGCGGCCCAACCTGTTCATGCAGGTGCTGCTGGGCAGCGCCGACAGCATCGCCGGCGACGGCGTGATCTACGCCCCGGCCGGGGAGGGCGCCATCTCCTTCATCGACGCCCGCGACGTGGCGGCGGTGCTGGTGCACGAGGTGCTGCGCGACGACGTGGCGCCCTCGGTGCGCGAGATCACCGGCCCCGAGGCGCTCACCTACGCGCAGGCGGCCGAGACCATTGGCGGCGCGCTGCGCAAGGCGGTGCGCTTCGTGAGCGTCGAGCCCGCCGCCGCCCGCGACGGGATGCTGTCCTCCGGCATGGACCCGTGGCTGGTGGAGGCCTTCCTGGAGCTGTTCGAGATCTACCGCGCCGGCCATGGCGCCGCGGTGCTCGCCGCGGCCGTGGAGTCGGCGCTGGGCCGCCCGGCGCTGACGCTGGCGCGCTTCGCCGCCGATCACGCGCACGCTTTCCAGCGCGCGGCCTGACCCAGTGGCAGCGGCGGCGGCACCGCCGCCGTGGCTGCTTTTCCCGGGCGCCTGCGCCATCTCCTTCCCCAGGCGCCCACGCAGAAGAAACCAGGCAGTCCGTACGTCCAGAGAGGAAACACGATGGAAAAAGTCCGCTCCATGCTCGTCGTCGGGGACCGTTTCTCGCAGTTTGGTGCCCTGGATGGCGCCGTCACGGTGTCGCGCATTGCCGCGATGCTCGATGGCCAAGCGCCCGCCTCCGAGATCCCCGAACGGCTGCTGATCGGCCAGGGCGTGTCGGAGTGCTGGCGTGCCTACCTGCGCAACCGCGCCGAGGCGCGCGGGCTGCAGCTGGAACTCGTCGATGCCCCGGGCACGGGGCTGCGCACGGGGCGGCACTTCGCCCACAAGCACCGCCGGCACAACATCCTGATCACGGACCCGAGCCAGGTCGGGGTGCAGCGCTACCACTGCCACCTGGTCGTGGACGACGAGTGCGAGGTGATGTCGGACCACACCACCGGCTGCCACCTGCAGGGAATGCTGCTGATCGAGGCCGCGCGCCAGAGCTTCCTGGCCGTCACCGAGTGGTTCCTGCTGGATGCCAAGCAGAAGTACTACTTCGTGATCAACCGGCTGGACGTCAGCTACCACCGCTTCGCCTTCCCGGTGGGCACGGAGATCGACATCGCGCTGCGCGACGTGGACCACAGCCGCGCCGACCGCGTCGCGGCCGAGGCGACCATCCGCTTCCTGCAGCACGGCGAGTGCGTGGCCGAGGTGCAGGTGGCCTACACCGCCATCCAGGAAGGCCGCCTCCTGCAGCGCGAGGAGCAGATGGCGCAGGCCGTGCTGCTGCAGAGCTTGGCCACGGTGAAGGACGGCGCCGCGCGCGCGGTGCAGGCGTCCTGATGCCTGGTACGGATCCCATGAGGTGTTCAAACCTGTATTCCGTTCGCCCTGAGGTATCGAAGGGTGAACGGCCCCGGCTGCGCGGTAGGCCGCAGGGCCCGTTCGTACTTCGATGCGACCGCAGGGCGCACCCTGCCCTGAGGTATCGAAGGGTCGGCACGAACGGGCTTTCAGGGCTCGAGAACCAAGTGGGCGCTGTCTGAGGCGCTGCTGCAGCAGCCCTTTTCGTTTCCCCCCATCCATCGCCGCAAGGGCGGGCGCGCGTGCGCCCCGTCCTGCCGCGCCCGTGTGCGCGGTGCCCGCCGGGCCGCGGCGCGAAGCACGCGCAAGCCCAAGGAGAGATCCCGATGAAACAGTCCCAGGTGCCCGTCCTCATCGTCGGCGGCGGCCCGGTCGGCATGGCCGTCGGCGCCATGCTGCGCCGCCATGGCGTCAAGTCGCGCATCGTCGAGAGGAGCGACGGCCCGACGCCGTATTCCAAGGCGGTGGGCGTGCATGCCAACACGCTGGAGTCGATGCACGCGCTGGGGCTGAGCGAGCAGCTCGTCTCCGACGGCCGGCCGCTGCACCGCTTCCGGCTGCAGGAGGAGGGCCGCGCCATCATGTCCGCAGGCTTCAGCGGCATCGGCTCGCCCTATGAATTCGTGCTGGGGCTGCCGCAGAGCCGTACCGAGCGGCGGCTGCTGGAGCGGTTGCAGGCGCAGGGCGGGGACGTGGAGTGGCGCACCGAGCTGGTGTCGCTGCGGGACACGGCCGAGGCGGCGCAAGCCGTGGTGCGGCATGCCGACGGCAGCGAGGAGACCATCCACAGCCGCTGGGTGGTGGGCGCCGACGGTGGGCGCAGCACGGTGCGCGAGCTCAGCGGCATCGCCTTCCCCGGCGGCGACTACGGGCGCGCCTTCATCCTGGGCGACGTGCGCCTGGACTGGGACGGCCCCAAGGAGGATCTGCAGTTCTTCCTCTCGCCCAACGGCTACCTGCTGGTGGTGCCGATGCCCGAGGGGCTGCACCGGGTCATTGCCCAGACCGAGCGGCGCTATGAGGACTTCCAGACCGAGGACCGGCCGGTGGCGACCCTGGAGGAATTGCAGGCCATCGTGGACCGCAACGGGCCGGGCGGCATCTGCGTCCATTCCCCGCAGTGGCTGACCTGCGCGCCCTTCTATCACCGCTGCGCCGAAACCCCGGTCAAGGGCCGCGTGCTCCTGGCCGGCGACGCCTTCCACCTCTACAGCCCGCTGGGCGCGCAGGGGCTCAACACCGGCTTCCAGGACGCCTTCAACCTGGCCTGGAAGCTGGCCTTCATCGAGCAGGGCTGGGCCGGCCCGGAGCTGCTGCAGACCTACGCGGACGAGCGGCTGGAGCTGGTGCAGCGCGTGGGCGCCATGACGGCACGCACCACGCGCTACATCACCGCCACCGACCCGGTGGAGCGCCAGCTGCGGCAGGAGCTCACCCGCCAGCTCAACGACACGCCCAAGGTGCAGCAGGTGCTGCCGCGGCTGCTGGCGGGGCTGCTGCAGTCCTACGGGGAGCACGCGCGCCTGTCGGCGCCCAGCGACGCGGGGCTGCCGGCGGCGGGCGGGCGCATTCCGCACGCCTGGGTGCCGGACGCCGGCGGCTACCGCCCGCTGGCGAGCCTGGTGCACGGCGTGTCCTACACGTTGCTGCTGCTGAAGTCGGTGGGGGACGAGTCGGCGTTGCGGACGCTGGCGCCGGCGGAGGTGGCGGCGCTGCGGGCGGAATTTCCGTTCCTGCAGATCGTGCTGGTGGCGCGCGAGGCCGGCGCCCTGGGCGAGCAACTGCCGCCGGGCGTGCGCCTGGTGGAGGACCGGCTGGGCGAGGTGGGCCTGCGCCTGGGCAGCCAGAGCCTGCCCGGCGGCGTGGCCAGCGTGCTGGTGCGCCCGGACGGCTACTGCGCGCAGGCCGTGCGCGGCTGGGACCTGTCGCAGGTGGCGCGCTACTTCCGCGAGCGCGGCCTGGGCGCCGCGGCCGGCAGCGCGCGCACGCCCGTGGCGGCCGTGCCGGCGGAGGGCTGAGCCATGGGGCGGGCCGCCTTTTTCGACGTGGACAACACGCTGCTGGACGCCAAGTCGATGTTCTCCTTCCAGCGCTTCTACCTCGACGAGTGGCTGCCGCGGCACGGCGGCGCCGAGGGCAGCACTCAGAGCTATGCGGCCTTCGCCCGTGACTTCGAGGCGCTGGCGCAGCGCCTGGAGCGCCCGATGCTGAACCGGCTTTTCTACGAGGGCTACGCCGGGCATTCGCGGCGCGGGCTGATGGAGGCGGCGCGGGCCTGGTTCGCGCAGCTGCTGGCGCAGCGCGGCGAGGGCTTGTGGATCCGCCCGGCGCTGGCGCTGGCCGAGGAACTGCGCGCCGACGGTTTTCAGCTGGTGGCCGTGTCGGGCTCCAGCCGCGAGATCCTGGCGCCGGTGATGGAGCGGCTGCGCTTCGGCCACTGCCTGGCGACCGAGCTGGAGGCCGAGGGCGACCGGCTGAGCGGACGCATCGTGCCGCCGCAGATGATCGGCGAGGGCAAGGCCGTGGCGCTGCGGCGCTGGGCGGACGCGCACGGCATCGAGCTGGCGCGTTGCGTCGCCTGCGGCGACCACATCTCCGACCTGCCGATGCTGGCGTGCGTGGGGCGCGCGCTGGTGGTGGCGGGCGATCCGGCGCTGGAGCGCGAGGCGGCCCTCCGCGGCTGGCCGGTGCTGCGGGCCGACTCCGTGACCGATTCCCTGGGAGTGCACGCATGAGCGAATCGCTGACCCAGGCCGTGCCCGCGGCCGTAACGGCGGCGCCGGCCGGCGAGGAGGCGCGCAAGCGCTGGACGGGGTTGCTGGCGCTGCTGCTGGCGACCTCGGCGTGGGGCGGGCTGTTCCACGCCGGCAAGCAGGTGCTGACGCGGCTGGACCCGTTCTGGTTCACGGCGTTGCGCTACGGCGGCGCGGCGCTGCTGCTGGCCGCCCTGCTGCTGGCGCGTGGCGCACTGCGGCCGGGGGAACTGCGGGCGCAGGCCGGGCGGCTGTTCGGGCTGGGGCTGCTGGGCTACGGGGCCTTCGGCATCCTGGTGTTCATCGGGCTGTCGATGTCGGTGCCCTCGCACGGGGCAGTGATCATGGCGACGATGCCGCTGAGCACGCTGTTCATGCGCTGGGCCATCGACGGGCAGCGCCCCCAGTGGTGGGCCTGGATCGCGGCGAGCCTGGCGCTGGGCGGCGTGAGCCTGGTGGCCGGGGTGTGGAGCGCGCCGGGCGCGGGGAGCGGCGGCAGCACGCTGGCGGGCGATTCCATCGCGCTGCTGGGCACGCTGGGCTGGATCCTGTACACGCGCGGGCAGGCGAAGGTGCCGCAGCTCTCGGTGCTGGAGTACACGGCCTACACGGCGCTGCTGGCCTTCCCGGGGCTGCTGGCGATCGCGGCGCTCGCCTCAGGACTGGGCTGGGCACACCGGCCGAGCGTGGAGGCCGTGCGGGAAGTGGCGCCGGCCGCGCTCTACATCATCGCCATCGGCACGGTGCTGGCGGCGCTGGCCTACAACCTGGGCGTGCGGCTGCTGGGCGTGACGACCGGGGTCCTGTTCATCAACTGGGTGCCGGTATCGGCGCTGGTGATTGGCGCTGTGCTGGGGCATGTGCCCAGCGCGTCCGAATTGATCGGCACGGGGCTCGTGATTGCGGCGCTGGTGTTGGTGGCGGGGAGGATGAGGGCGGCGGGCAAGGGGTGAGGACTTATTGCCGTCGTCACGCCCCGGGCCGGTTTCCCAATCCACACCCCCGGCACCGATGCACCTCCACCGTCACGTGCCGCAGCGACTGCAGGTGCTCCAGGCGGTGCCGGTACTGCGCCGGCGCCAGCGGCTCGTCGGCCACGACGGAGGCCACCACCGACCACGCGTCCGGCCCCACCTGCCACACGTGCAGGTCGGCCAGCTTCGCGTCGCCGTCGCTTTCGATCGCATGGCGCACCTGGGTGCGCAGCTCGGTGGAGGCGGTGGCGTCCACCAGGGCGTGGGCGGAGACCTTCAGCACGCCCATGGCCCAGCGCGTGATGACGATAGCGCCCAGCACCGCCACCAGCGGGTCCAGCCAGCGCCAGCCGTAGAGCAGGCCGCCGCCCAGCGCGGCAATCGCCAGCACCGAGGTCAGCGCGTCGGCGATCACGTGCAGGTAGGCGGCGTTGAAGTTGTGGTCGTGGTGGTGGTGGCCGTGGCCGTGCCCATGCGCGTGGCTGTGGCCGTGGTGGTGCCCGTGGGAATGGGCATGGCCATGGTTGTGGTGCTCGTCGTGGTCGTCGTCATGGCCGTGGTGCTCGTGCGCCGCGCCGCTCGAGGCGCCGCGGTGCAGCAGCCAGGCGCTGCCCACGTTCACGACCAGGCCGATCACCGCGATCACCATCGCCTCGCCATAGGCGATGGGGTGCGGGTCGAGCAGCACGCGCACGGCGTCGATCACCAGCCAGGCCGAGACGGCCAGCAGCATCAGGCCGCTGGTGTAGGCGGCCAGCACTTCGATCTTCCAGCCGCCGAAGGCGTAGCGCTCGTTGCGGTGCGCGCGCTGCGCCAGCCGCGCCGCCAGCAGCGCGCCGCCCAGCGCCAGCGCGTGCGTGCCCATGTGCGCGCCGTCGGCCAGCAGGGCGAGCGATCCGCTCCAGGCCCCGGCCAGGAGCTCCACCACCATGGTGAGCAGGGTCAGGATCGTGACGGTGCGCAGCGCGCGGGAGCGGCCCTCGGCACCAGCGTCCTGCCAGTCGTGGCTGTGGTGGAAAGGGGTGAGGTCGTGGACGTGTTGCTGCATCCCCCGATCGTAGAGAGAGGGCATGACCGCGCCGGAACAGGCGGCATGTGAAAGGCCAGTCCCGGCGGGCTGCCGCACAGCCAAGGCCGTTCATCCTTCGATACCTCAGGACGAACGGAATACGGGGTTCGAAACCTTGTGAACCCGTGTGAGTCGTTGGGCGGTGGCTCAGGCGTTGTGCGTGGCCCAGACGCGGCTGGCGCCGTCGCGCTGCACCAGCAGCACGTCGAAGCGGTCGCGCCGGCCGCCGTAGGCCGGGCCGTCCATGCCGGGCGAGCCCACCACCATGCCCGGCACCACCAGGCCCAGCGCGGCCGGGCGCTCGCGCAGCAGGCGGCGCACGTCGGCGGCAGGCACGTGGCCCTCCAGCACGTAGCCCTCCACCAGCGCGGTGTGGCAGGAGCCGTACTGGGCATCCAGGCCCAGCTTGCCGCGCTGCGCGGCGGTGTCCTGCACTTCGAAGACCTGCAGCTGGAAGCCGGCGGATTCCATGTGTGCCACCCAGTCCTTGCAACAGCCGCAGGTGGGCGACTTCCACATCTGCACCCGGGTCGTGGCGGCCGGGGAGGCGGCGCGCACCCTGGGCGCGGCACAGGCCGCCAGGACGAACAGGCCCGTGGCCTGCAGCAGGCGGCGGCGGTCGGTGAGGGACGATTGAGCAGTCTTCATGCGAGGCAGTGTGGGCGCCGCCGGGGCGGCAGCGCTTGACGGACATCAAGCGTTTCGGGCGCTGGGCGCGGAGCTTGCCGCAGTGCGGCAGGCGTATCGCGAAGCCGCGTCAAGACCTCGCGCGGAGGCTTGAACATCCCCACCTACAATGCGCGCCGCCTGACGCCGCCCCGGCGCCTCCTGCCGGACTTTCCGGCCCCTCCAGCACCGTACTCCCATGAGCACTCCCGACCCGAGCATCCCCGACCTGTCGCATGTGGCCCCGCGCGAGAAGGCCGAAATCCTGGCCCAGGCGCTGCCCTACATCCGCCAGTTCCACGGCAAGACCATCGTCATCAAGTACGGCGGCAACGCCATGACGGATCCGGCGCTGCAGCAGGACTTCGCCGAGGACGTGGTGCTGTTGAAACTGGTCGGCCTGAATCCCGTGGTGGTGCACGGCGGCGGTCCGCAGATCGACGAGGCCCTGACGCGCGTGGGCAAGAAGGGCCAGTTCATCCAGGGCATGCGCGTGACCGACGAGGAGACGATGGAAGTCGTCGAGTGGGTGCTCGCCGGCCAGGTGCAGCAGGACATCGTGGGCCTGATCAACGCCGCCGGCGGCAAGGCCGTGGGCCTCACGGGCCGCGACGGCGGCATGGTCCGCGCGCGCAAGCTCAAGATGGTCGATCGCGACGACCCCGAGAAGCTGCACGACATGGGCCAGGTGGGCGAGATCGAGAGCATCGACCCCAGCGTGGTCAAGGCGCTGCAGGACGACCAGTTCATCCCCGTCATCAGCCCCATCGGCTTCGGCAAGGACAACGAGTCCTACAACATCAACGCCGACCTGGTGGCCGGCAAGCTCGCCGAGGTGCTGCGCGCCGAGAAGCTCGTCCTGCTGACCAACATCAAGGGCGTGCTGGACAAGGAGGGCAACCTGCTGACCGACCTCACGGCCAAGCGCATCGACGAGCTCTTCGCCGACGGCACCATCTCCGGCGGCATGCTGCCCAAGATCGCCTCGGCTTTGGACGCGGCCAAGAACGGCGTCAACGCCGTGCACATCATCGACGGCCGCGTGCCGCACGCCATGCTGCTGGAGATCCTGACCGACCAGGCCTACGGCACCATGATCCGCTCGCACTGATGTCGGACGCGTCGAGCGGCCCGGCCCGGCGCCCCGCGGTGCGGGCCTGGCTGTTCGACCTGGACAACACGCTGCACGACGCCTCCAGCGCCGTCTTCGGCGTGCTCAGCCCGGCGATGACGGACTACATCGCGCAGGAACTGGCACTGGAGCCCGCGGAGGCCGACGCGCTGCGCCGGCGCTACTGGCAGCGCTATGGCGCCACGCTGCTGGGGCTGATCCGCCACCACGGCATCGAGCCCGCGCACTTCCTGCACCAGACGCACCTGCTGCCCGGGCTGGAGGAGCGGCTGCGCTGCCACGCGCACGACGTGGCGGCACTGCGCCGGCTCCCGGGGCGCAAGTACATCCTGACCAACGCGCCGCGCGCCTACGCGCTGCGGGTGCTGCGGCGGCTGGGCTTCCTGGACGTGTTCGACGGCGTGTTCTCCATCGAGGACATGCGCGTCTTCGGCCACTGGCGGCCCAAGCCGGACCCCCGGATGCTGCAGCGCATCTGCGTGCGGCTGCGCCTGGCGCCGCGCCAGTGCGCGCTGGTGGAGGACACGCTGGAGCACCAGAAGGGCGCGCGGCGCATCGGCATGCGCACCGTGTGGATGCAGCGCTGGGCGCACCGCGCGGGGCTGTGCTGCTCGGCCCGGCCGCCCTACGTGGATCGGCGGGTGCGGCGCTTGGCTGCCCTGTGCCGCTAAGCGGGCAGAGGGGTTTTCGTCACACGGAAGCATTTCCGAGGAAACTGCCGTAATACGCGATCGGCTTGGCGGCAATCCGCCGTTCCGATGGGCCGCGAAGCAGACCACTGGCGGCAAAGCGTCGCAAGAATCCCGTAGTTATTACTACCAACCAAGGGGGCGTTCCATGTCCGACCTGAGTGCAGCCGCCGGAGAGCCCGACGTCATTCCTCTGAACCTGACGGCGCGGCGCCGCTTGAGGCCTGGTGAGCGGCGCACCCAGATCCTGCAGGCGCTGGCCGCCATGCTGGAGCAGCCTGGCAGCGAGCGCGTCACCACCGCGGCGTTGGCGGCGCGGCTGGATATCAGCGAGGCGGCGCTGTACCGGCACTTCGTGAGCAAGGCGCAGATGCTGGAGGCGCTGATCGACTTCATCGAGACCAGCGTTTTCACGTCGCTGAACCAGATTGCCGAGCGCGAGACGCCCGGCGCGGCGCAGGCGCAGCGCTCGCTGGCGGCGCTGCTGCAGTTCGCCGAGCACAACCCCGGCATGGCGCGGCTGATGGCCGGCGACGGGCTGGCGCACGAGGACGAGCGGCTCAACACGCGCATGAACGCTTTCTTCGACCGGCTGGAGAGCCACCTGCGCCAGTGCCTGCGCCAGGCGGCGCAGGCCTCGGGCTCCGAATCCCCCACGGTGGACGCGCAGGTGCAGGCCTCCGTGCTGTGCGCCTTCGCGCTGGGGCGGCTGCAGCGCTTCACGCGCTCGGGCTTCAACCGTCCGCCCACCGAGCACCTGGACGCCGTGCTGGCCCTGGTGCTGCGCTGAAGGCGGCACCATCGCCGCCATGAATGGCGGCGAAACCTGGATCGAACGCGGCGGCGAGCGGTTGCAGCTCCTGGCCGAGCGCGCGCTGTGGTGGCCGGCGCGGCAGGCGCTGCTGGTGGCGGACGCGCATTTCGGCAAGGCCGCGAGTTTCAGGCGGCTCGGCGTGCCGGTGCCGCAGGGCACCACGGGGCGCAATCTCGACGTCCTCTCCGGGCTGATCGAGCGCCACGGCGCCCGGCGGCTGCTGGTGCTGGGCGACTTACTGCATTCGGCGCACGCCCACGACGCGCCGGACACCCTGGCGGCACTCGCGGCCTGGCGCGCGGCGCGGGTGGACCTGCGGATCGTGCTGGTGCGCGGCAACCACGACGACCGCGCCGGCGACCCGCCGGCGGCGCTGGGCATCGAGGTGGTGGACGAACCGCTGCGACTGGCCGGGCTGGCGCTGTGCCACCACCCGCGGGCGCTGCCCGGCGCCTACGTGCTGGCGGGGCACCTGCACCCCTGCATCACCATCGGGCGCGGCTTCGATCGGCTGCGCCTGCCTTGCTTCCACTTCGGGCCGGCGGTAGGTGTGCTGCCGGCCTTCGGCGCCTTCACCGGCATGCATCCGGTGCGTCCGGGCCGTGCGGACGAGGTGTACGTGGTGGCGGGCGAGGTGGTGCGGCGGGTGTAGCGGGCTGCGTCCGACCTCGGCGGAGGGCGGTACGGGGCTGGCTACACTGCGCAGCTTTTCGCATAACCCCCCGGTTCGTCCTGCCTGCCATGCCTGATTTCGATTCCCTGATCGCGCGCGCCGAGGCGCTGTTGAGCCGTCTGGAGGCGGTGTTGCCGCAGCCGATGGCCGCGCCGGACTGGGGCGCCTCGGTGGCGTTCCGCTACCGCCGCCGCCGCGGTGCCGGCGTGCTGGAGCCGGTGCGGCACGTGGCGGGCATCCGCCTGTCGGACCTCAAGGAGGTCGAGCCGCAGAAGGACAAGCTGCTGCGCAACACGGCGCAGTTCGTGGCCGGCAAGCCCGCCAACAACGCGCTGCTCACCGGCGCGCGCGGCACGGGTAAGAGCTCGCTGGTGAAGGCCTGCCTCAACGAGCTCTCGCCGCAGGGACTGCGGCTGATCGAGGTGGACAAGGCCGACATGGTCGATCTGCCCGACTTGGTGGAGCTGGTCGCGGAGCGTCCGGAGCGCTTCATCGTGTTCTGCGACGACCTGAGCTTCGACGAGGGCGAGCCGGGCTACAAGGCGCTGAAGTCGATCCTGGACGGCTCCGTGGCGCAGGCCAGCGACAACGTGCTGATCTACGCCACCAGCAACCGCCGGCACCTGCTGCCCGAGTACATGAAGGAGAACCTCAGCTACACGCACACCGCCGACGGCGAGGTGCATCCAGGCGAGGTGGTGGAGGAGAAGATCTCGCTGTCCGAACGCTTCGGGCTGTGGGTGAGCTTCTACCCCTTCAGCCAGGGCGAATACCTGGCGATCGTGGCGCAGTGGTTGCGCAACCTGGGCGTGCCGGAGGAGCAGATCGTGCCGGCCCAGAAGGCCTCGCTGGTGTGGGCGCTGGAGCGCGGTTCGCGCTCGGGGCGCGTGGCCTACCAGTTCGCGCGCGACTGGGCCGGGCGCGCGCACGGGGGCGACCTGGCGCCGCCGCCGGCGGTGGCCGACGACGAGGAGCCGCCGCAGGGGCTGGACCATGTCTGAGGCGCGGCGCATCACGCAGCTTCCGGACGGCTGCACGCCGGTGGAGGTGGCGGTGGGCGTGCTGATCGAGCGCGACGGCGAGGGCAACGAAGGGCGCTTCCTGCTCACCAGCCGGCCCGAGGGGAAGGTCTACGCCGGGCACTGGGAGTTCCCGGGCGGCAAGCTCGAAGCCGGCGAGAGCGTCGAGGAAGCGCTGCGGCGGGAACTGCACGAGGAGCTGGGGATCGACATCGATGTCGCCAGCGTGCGGCGCTGGCACGTGGAGATGTTCGACTACCCGCACGCGCTGGTGCGGCTGCACTTCTGCAAGGTCTACGACTGGACGGGCGAGTTCCAGATGCGCGAGGCGCAGCAGATGGCCTGGCAGACGCTGCCGGTGCAGGTTCGGCCGGTGCTGCCAGGCACCATTCCCGTGCTGCAGTGGTTCGCGCAGGAGCGCGGGCACGCCGGGACCACCCATATCGACTGAGTACACTGAAACGATGGATTGGCTGGATGAAGTGAAGTGGGACCGCGACGGTCTCGTGCCCGCGATCGCGCAGGAAGCGTCCAGCGGCGACGTGCTGATGTTCGCGTGGATGAACCGCGAGTCGCTGGCGCTGACGCTGCAGCGCGGCGAGGCGGTGTACTGGAGCCGCTCGCGCCAGCGGCTGTGGCACAAGGGCGAAGAATCGGGCCACGTGCAGCAGGTGCACGAGATCCGGCTCGACTGCGACGCCGACGTGGTACTGCTGAAGGTGACGCAGCGCGGGCACGAGCCCGGCATCGCGTGCCACACCGGGCGCCATTCCTGCTTCTACCGCCGGCTGGACCGGGACAGCGGCGCCTGGAGCGCCGTGGACCCGGTGCTCAAGGATCCGGAGAGCATCTACAAATGAGCGAAGAACGAGTGCAACTGGGCGACGCGGTGCTGGCGCGGCTGGCCGAGGTGATCGAGTCGCGGCTGCCGGCCAACGGCGGCGACCCGGCCAAGAGCTACGTCGCCAAGCTCTCGGCCAAGGGCCTGGACGCGGTGCTGAAGAAGGTGGGCGAGGAGGCGGTCGAGGTCGTGATGGCGGCCAAGGACGGCGCCCGCGACAAGGTCGTCTACGAGGTGGCGGACCTGTGGTTCCACAGCCTGGTGGCGCTGGCGCAGTTCGGCCTGCGCCCGTCCGACGTGCTGGCCGAGCTGGCGCGGCGCGAGGGGCTGTCGGGGCTGGAGGAGTTTGCCCAGCGCAAGGGCTGAGGCCCGCAACCCCCGAGAGGATCCGCCATGGCCCTGCCACCGGTGCTGCCGCCCGACAACGTGCCCGACTGGGAGCGCGACCAGCATCTGCGCACCATCGGCCACATCAGCTACGCGCTGCACGCCATCGTGGCCGTGGGCGCGGTGCTGCCGGCCTTCCAGCCCAGCGTGCTGCTGCTGGTGGCGGCCTTCATCCTGGACCTGGTGAAGAAGGACGACGCGCAGGGCAGCTGGCAGCAGTCGCACTTCTCCTGGCGCATCCGCAGCGTGCTGTGGGCCGCCGGGCTGTACCTGGTGACGGCGCCGCTGTGGCTGCTGTTCTTCATTCCCGGGTGGATTGCCTGGGGCGTGATTTCCATCTGGTTCATCTATCGCGTGGTGCGCGGCTGGCTCGCCCTCAACGAGCGCCGGCCCATGCCCGAATAACGAACACCCTCTGCCCATCACCATGAGCACCGACCCGAACTGCATCTTCTGCAAGATCGCCGCTGGCCAGATCCCGTCGCGCAAGGCGTACGAGGACGAGGAGATCCTGGCCTTCCACGACATCGCCCCCTGGGCGCCGGTGCACGTGCTGCTGATCCCCAAGCTGCACATTCCTTCCATGGTCGAGGTCGGGCCGGAGCACGCACCGCTGCTGGGCAAGATGATGGCGCTGGGACCCAGGCTCATGCGCGAGCTGGGTGTGACCAACGGCTTCCGCACCATCGTCAACACCGGCGCCGACGGCGGGCAGGAGGTGGGGCACCTGCACATCCATTTCATCGGGGGTCCGCGGCCGTGGAAAAAGGGCTGAACTTCAGCTTATTCCACGAGACAGACAAACCAAGCCCGGACGGGGAAAGCTGTCATACGGCCACCCCCTAGAATCCCGGGATTGAACAAGGAGTTCCGGACATGGGTTCTTTCAGCATCTGGCATTGGCTGATCGTGCTGCTGGTGGTGGTGCTGATCTTTGGCACCAAGAAGCTCAAGAATTTGGGCTCGGACCTCGGAGGCGCGGTCAAGGGTTTCAAGGACGGCATGAAGGGGGCGGCGGAAGACAGCGGCTCGCCCACCACGACGACCACCGTGCCGCCGCAGCAGGTGAGCACGACGCACAAGGCCACCGATCCCAACACGGTGGATGTGGAGGCCCGGACCAAGTCCTGAGCCTGAACCGCAGGCGGTGAGGCCCGCCGCGTCGGCATGACGCCCCGGGCCACATCGCAGTTCACTTGCGGCGCCGCGGCGCCGCGCAACCTGTCTCCGGATGATCGATTTCGGTTTCGACAAGCTGGCGCTCATTGGCGCGGTGGCGCTGATCGTCATTGGCCCCGAGAAGCTGCCGCGCGTGGCGCGCACGGTGGGTCACCTCGTGGGCAAGGCGCAGCGCTACGTGGCCGACGTCAAGGCCGAGGTCAACCGCTCCATCGAGCTCGATGAACTCAAGAAGATGAAAACGCAGTTCGAGGATGCGGCACGCAACGTCGAACAGAGCGTGAACCAGGAGTTGCACGACACCACGCGCGACCTGGAACAGAGCTGGAACCAGGCTACGGGTTTCGACGGCAGCGGCACGGACGGCAGCGGCACCACGCTGGAGTCTCCGCCGCCGCAATACCAGCACCCGCGCAAGAACTGGCGGCTCAAGCGGGGCGCGACGCCGCTCTGGTACAAGCAGCGCAACGGCGTGCGCACGCGCGCCCAGTCGGGCGCGGCACGGGTGGCACGCTTCAGGCCGCCGCGCGCTTCCTCATGAGCGGCCAGCCTCCCAAGGACGAACTCGAGGGCACCGAGCAGCCGTTCGTCGAACACCTGGTCGAGCTGCGCGACCGCCTGATCAAGGCCCTGCTGGCCGTGGGCGTCGTCTTTGGCGTCCTGGCCTTCTATCCCGGCCCTGGCGCGCTCTACGACCTGCTGGCCGCGCCGTTGGTGGCCAATCTGCCGGAAGGCGCGACGCTGATCGCCACCAGCGTCATCTCGCCGTTCCTGGTGCCGCTGAAGATCACGCTGATGGCGGCGTTCCTGATTGCGCTGCCGGTGGTGCTCTACCAGGTCTGGGCCTTCGTGGCGCCGGGCCTGTATTCGCACGAGAAGCGCCTGGTGCTGCCGCTGGTGGTGGCCAGCACGCTGTTGTTTGCGCTGGGGGTGGCGTTCTGCTACTTCTTCGTGTTCGGGCAGGTCTTCAAGTTCATCCAGGGCTTCGCGCCCAAGAGCATCACGGCGGCGCCGGACATCGAGGCCTACCTCAGCTTCGTGCTGACCATGTTCATCGCCTTCGGCGCCGCCTTCGAGGTGCCGGTGGCGGTGGTGCTGCTGGCACGCATGGGCGTGGTGAGCATCGAACAGCTCAAGGCCTGGCGTGGCTACTTCATCGTGGTGGCCTTCATCATCGCCGCGGTGATCACACCGCCGGACGTGGTGTCGCAGCTCTCGCTGGCGATCCCGATGTGCCTGCTGTACGAGCTGGGGCTGTGGGCTGCCAAGCTCTTCATCCGCACCACCAAGGCGCCGGACGAGGAAGAGGCGGGCAGCAGCGACAAGGCCGCCTGAGCGATCTTTTCCCTGGCCTGAAAGCAAACGGCGGCCCAATGGCCGCCGTTTTCATTGCACGCGCTGCCCCGGCTTGGGCCGCTGGCCCACGGTGAGCTTCAGCTCCAGCGACTGGTTGCCGCGCTGCACGCCGATGACGGTATCACTGCGCGGCCTGAGTGCGGCCACTGCGCCCAGCAGCTGCGCGGTGTTGGCCACGGGGCGCTCGCCCACCTTCGTGACCACGTCGCCGGGCTTCATGCCGGCTTTGCCGGCCGGCCCGTTCTGCAACACGCCCGAGATCAGCACGCCCTCGCGTACGGGCAGATTGAAGCTCTGGACGAACTCGGGCGTGAGGTTCTGAGGCTCCACGCCGATCCATCCGCGCGTGACCTGGCCCTCGCGGATGAGGCTTTCCATCACTTGGCGCGCGGTGTCGGAGGGGATGGCGAAGCCGATGCCCAGGCTGCCGCCGCTGCGGGAAAAGATCGCGGTGTTGATGCCCACGAGCTGGCCGCGCGTGTCCACCAGCGCGCCGCCGGAGTTGCCGGGGTTGATGGGGGCGTCGGTCTGGATGAAGTTCTCGAAGGTGTTGATGCCGAGCTGGTTGCGTCCCAGCGCGCTGACGATGCCGGAGGTGACGGTCTGGCCCACGCCGAAGGGGTTGCCGATGGCCAGCACGATGTCGCCCACCTGCAGCGCCTCGGCCACGCCGAAGGTGATGGCGGGCAGGTTGGGCAGGTCGATCTTGAGCACGGCGACGTCGGTTTCGGGGTCGCTGCCCACCAGCCGCGCCTGCGCCTGGCGGCCGTCGGAGAGCTGCACCTCGATGTCGTCGGCGTCCTCGATGACGTGGTTGTTGGTGAGCAGGTAGCCGGTGCTGGAGACGATCACCGCCGAGCCCAGCCCTTTTTGCGGCTGCTGTGAGCCTGGGCCGTCGCGGAAGAAGAAGCGGAACCAGGGATCCTCGCCATGCGGATTGGGCCGCGCGCGGCCGCCGCTACCCTTGCGTGCCACCACGCTGACCACGGTGGGCGCGGCCACCCGCGCCGCGGCGGCGTAACCGCCGCCCGCGGGCGCCGAGGAGCCCGGCGCCGGCGGCGTGGCGCTGGAGATGGCGACCACCTCGGGGATCACCGGCCCTGGCGTGTTGCGCAGCCACTCGGGCTTGAGTGTCGTCACGACGAACAGCAGGGCAACGGCCACCGTGACGGCCTGCGAGAAAATCAGCCAGGTTCTGCGCATGAAAGGAAGCGGGCGATGGGCAGCGTGACGCGTGCCGAGATAGAGCAATACCTGAACCAGGCGCTGGCGGCGGACCGCTTCAAGGATTATGGGCCGAACGGCCTGCAGGTCCAGGGCAAGCCGGAAGTGCGGCGGCTGGTGTCCGGCGTGACCGCCAGCCGCGCGTTGATCGAGGCGGCCATCGCCGACGGGGCCGATGCGATCCTGGTGCACCACGGCCTGTTCTGGCGCGGCCAGGACGGGCGCCTGACCGGCTGGCTGGCCGAGCGCGTGAGGTTGCTGATGCGGCATGACATCAGCCTTCTGGCCTACCACCTGCCGCTGGACGCGCATGCCGAGTGGGGCAACAACGCGCAGCTCGGCCTGCAGCTAGGCCTGGCGGCCGACGCCCGCTTCGGCGAGCAGGACCTGGGTTTCATTGGCGAGGGTGGTGGTGTGGTGCTGGAGGCGCTGGCCGATCGCGTGGAGCGTTCGCTGGGCCGCGCACCGCTGGTGCTGCCGGGTGATGGCCGGCCCCTGCGCCGCATCGCCTGGTGCACGGGCGGGGCGCAGGGCTGGTTCGAGGCGGCCGTTGCCGCCGGCGCCGATGCCTACATCACGGGCGAGGTTTCCGAGCCGCAGGCGCATCTGGCGCGCGAGACCGGCGTGGCTTTCCTGGCCTGTGGCCACCACGCCACCGAGCGCTATGGGGCGCCCGCGCTGGCGGCGCACGTGGCCGAGCATTTCGGCCTGGAGCACCGCTTCATCGACATCGAGAACCCGGCATGACTTCCACGAACGACGAAGCAATGCGGCAGCCGCTGCTGGTGACCATGGGCGATGCCGCGGGCATTGGCCCCGAGATCGTGCTGCGCGCGCTCATGCGCGAGGACGCGCCGGCGGCGCTGGTGCTGGGCTGCCCGCGGGTGCTGCGCCGCGCGGCGGCGCTGCTGGGCGGAGCTGCCTGGCCGATGGCGGTGCTGGACGCGCCCGGCGACCTGGCGCAGTGCCCGCCACGCTGCGTTCCCGTATGGGCACCGCCGGGGTTGCCCGAGGGGCTGGAGACGCTGCCCTGGGGCCAGGTGGACGCACGCGCCGGGCGGGCGGCGGCGGTGTGCATCGAGGCCGCGGTGCGGCTGCTGCAGGAGGGTGTCGGGCGAGCCATCGTCACCGCGCCCATCCACAAGGAAGCGCTCTCGGCGGCGGGCGTGCCCTATCCGGGCCACACCGAGATGCTGCAGGCGCTGGCGGCGCCGGAAGGCGGCGAGCTGCCGCCGGTGCGCATGATGCTGGCCAACGAGGAACTGAAGGTGGTGCTGGTCACCATCCACATGGCGCTGCGCCGGGCGCTGGAGGTGCTGGATTTCGAGGGCGTGCTCTCCACGATCCGCATTGCGCACCGCGCCGCCGCGGCTTGGGGCCAGGCGGCACCGCGCATTGCCGTGGCGGGGCTCAATCCGCACGCGGGCGAGGGCGGGCTGTTTGGCGACGAGGAATTGCGCTACATCGCGCCGGCGGTGCAGGTGGCGCGCGCGGAAGGTATCGATGCCCGCGGCCCCTTCGCGCCGGACACGGTGTTCATGCGCGCGCGCCATGCGCTGCCCAGGCATCCGGGTGAGTTCGACCTGGTGGTGGCCATGACGCACGACCACGGCTTGATCCCGGTGAAGTACCTGGGTGTGGAGGAGGGCGTCAACGTCACGCTGGGGCTGCCCTTCGTGCGCACCAGCCCCGACCACGGCACCGCCTTCGACATCGCCGGCCGCGGGGTGGCCGACGACGCGAGCCTGCGCGCGGCGCTGCGCATGGCGCTGGCGCTCAGCGGCGCCGGCGCGGTGGCGGTTTAGGGCTGCTGGGGCTTTTGTTGCAGCGCGTCGCGGATCTCGCGCAGCAACACGATGTCTTCCGGTGCCGCGTCAGGCACTTCCGCCGGCGGCGGCTTGGGCTCCTCGCGGCGCAGCCGGTTGATTTGCTTGACCATCAGGAAGATCACGAAGGCCAGAATCAGGAAGTTCAGCGCCACCGTGATGAAGCTGCCGTAGGCGAACAGCGGCACGCCCGCCTTCGTCAGCGCGTCGTAGGTCATGGGGCCGGTGTAGTTGGGCGGTGGATCGGCCAGGCGGATGAAGTAGTTGGAGAAGTCCAGCCCGCCGACGATGCGGCCCACCAGCGGCATGATCAGGTCCTTGACTATCGAATCGACGATGCGCTGGAACGCCGCGCCGATGATCACGCCGACCGCCAGGTCGACCACGTTGCCCTTCATCGCGAAGGCCTTGAATTCGGACATGAAACTCATCAGCGGGTCCTTTTGACAGTTTTTCTGAGCGCCGTTGTAGCGCTAAGCACACACACGGCAGCGCTGAGTATTTCCGGCTTTTGATTTGAATCAAAGCTGCGAATACCGCTGTGACGGATGCATGGGAGCGTCAGCCACTCGAAAGGCTTTGTGTCAATCCTTGTCCGCTAGAATCTAGGGTTGCCCCTGAATCCGGAACAGTTCCTGAGGAAGCTATGTCAAAGCCTGAAGTCGACCAAGGCCGCCGCACCTGGGTGGCGATTGCCTGTGGCGCGGGTGCCGTCGGCGGTGTGGCCGCAGCCGTACCGTTTGTGAGCACTTTCACGCCGTCCGAGCGCGCCAAGGCCGCCGGTGCCGCCGTCGAGGCGGACATCAGCGCGCTCAAGCCCGGTGAAAAGATGACCGTGGAATGGCGCGGCAAGCCGGTGTGGATCGTCAAGCGCACTCCGGAGCAACTCGCGGGCCTGAAGAAGGTCGACGCGCAGGTGGCGGACCCGAATTCCGAGCGCAAGCCCGCGGAGCTCACGCCCGAGTACGCGCGCAACGAGCACCGCTCGATCAAGGAAGACATCTTGGTGGTGGTGGGCATCTGCTCGCACCTGGGCTGCTCTCCCAGCGACAAGTTCCAGGCCGGCGCGCAGCCGTCGCTGCCGGATGACTGGCAGGGCGGCTTCCTGTGCCCCTGCCACGGCTCGACCTTCGACATGGCCGGACGCGTGTTCAAGAACAAGCCCGCACCCGACAACCTCGAGGTGCCGCCGCACATGTACCTGTCGGACACCAAGCTGTTGATCGGCGAGGACAAGAAGGCCTGATCCCAGGCTCCCGGAGAACACCTCATGGCTGAATTCAAGACCGTACCCGCCGATGCGCCGGTCGCCCAGAAGCTGCTGAACTGGGTCGATAACCGCTTTCCGGCTTCCAAGCTCTACAAAGAGCACATGTCGGAGTACTACGCTCCGAAGAACTTCAACTTCTGGTACATCTTCGGCTCGCTGGCGCTGCTGGTGCTGGTGATCCAGATCGTCACCGGCATCTTCCTGGTGATGCACTACAAGCCCGACGCGAACGTTGCCTTCGCATCGGTCGAGTACATCATGCGCGACGTGCCCTGGGGCTGGCTGGTGCGCTACATGCACTCCACCGGCGCCTCGGCCTTCTTTGTCGTGGTGTACCTGCACATGTTCCGCGGGCTGATGTACGGCTCGTACCGCAAGCCGCGCGAGTTGGTATGGATCTTCGGCTGCGCGATCTTCCTGGCGCTGATGGCCGAGGCCTTCATGGGCTACCTGCTGCCCTGGGGCCAGATGTCGTACTGGGGCGCGCAGGTGATCGTGAACCTGTTCGCCGCCGTGCCGTTCGTCGGTCCGGACCTGGCGCTGCTGATTCGCGGCGACTACGTCGTGTCGGATGCCACGCTCAACCGCTTCTTCAGCTTCCACGTCATCGCCGTGCCGCTGGTGCTGCTGGGCCTGGTGGTGGCCCACATCATCGCGCTGCACGAAGTGGGTTCCAACAACCCCGACGGCGTGGAGATCAAGGCCAAGAAGGACGCCCTGGGCCGTCCGCTCGACGGCATCCCCTTCCACCCGTACTACACGGTGCATGACATCTTCGGCGTGAGCGTGTTCCTCGTCGCCTTCAGCGCGGTGGTGTTTTTCGCGCCCGAGTTCGGCGGCTATTTCCTGGAGTACAACAACTTCATCCCGGCCGACCCGCTGAAGACGCCGCCGCACATCGCGCCGGTGTGGTACTTCACGCCGTTCTACTCAATGCTGCGCGCCACGACCGACGTGATGGTCAACGTGCTGGCCGTCATCATCGCGCTGGCCGCCGTGCTGGCCGTGCTCAAGGGGCGTCTGCCGGGCAAGGCCAAGGTAGGCGTGTTGGTGGGTGCCGTGGTGGCTGTGGGCCTGCTCAAGGTCTTCGACGCCAAGTTCTGGGGCGTGGTGGTGATGGGCGGCGCCGTGATCATCCTGTTCTTCCTGCCCTGGCTGGACCATGCCCCGGCCAAGTCGATCCGCTACCGTCCGAACTGGCACAAGTACCTGTACGCCGTGTTCGTGGTCTTCTTCGTCGTGCTGGCCTATCTGGGCATCCAGCCGCCGTCCGAAGTGGGCACCCTCGTGGCGCAGGTCGGTACGCTCTTCTACTTCGGCTTCTTCCTGCTGATGCCGTGGTGGAGCCGCCTGGGCGATTTCAAGCCGGTGCCCGAGCGCGTCGTGTTCAAGGCGCATTGAGGCGACAGCCGGAGAAGCTCGAATGAAAAAGTTCATCCTCTCGCTCCTGGCCTCGCTGGCCATGGCCACGTCCGCCTTCGCTGCTGGTGGCGGCATCGCCTGGGACAAGTTCCCGGCGGACAAGCTCAATGACGTCGCTGCGCTGCAGAACGGCGCCAAGCTGTTCGTGAACTACTGCCTCAACTGTCACTCGGCGGCGTTCATGCGCTACAACCGCATGCGCGACATCGGGCTGACCGAACAGCAGATCAAGGACAACCTGATGTTCGCCACCGACAAGGTGGGTGATCTGATGAAGGTGTCGCTGGATGCGCGCGAAGCCAAAGAGTGGTTCGGCGCCACGCCGCCCGACCTGACCGTCATCGCGCGCTCGCGCGCCGACGGTGCCAAGGGCAGCGGCGCGGACTACCTCTACACTTACCTGCGCACCTTCTACCGCGACGACACCAAGGCGACCGGCTGGAACAACCTGGCTTTCCCCAGCGTCGGCATGCCGCACGTGCTGTGGGAACTGCAGGGCCAGCGCGTGGCCAAATTCGCCGAGGAGAAGGATCCGCACGATGCCAGCAAGACGGTGCACGTCTTCAAGGGCTTCGAGCAGGTCACGCCGGGCAAGATGGATGCTGCCCAGTTCGACAGCGCCATGGGCGACTTGGTGGCCTACCTGCAGTGGATGGGCGAGCCGGTGCAGAAGCAGCGCGTGCGCCTGGGTGTGGCGGTGCTGATCTTCCTGGGTCTGTTCACCTTCATCGCCTGGCGTCTGAACGCCGCCTACTGGAAGGACATCAAGTAAGCGAACCCTGCTGAACCGGCCCTGAAGGGCCGGCCAGACCCGCGCAGTGGGAGGCGTTGCCGCCCACTGCGCTTCATCATTTTCAGAGCGACAACAAAGGAGCCGTTGCCATGATGGTGCTCTACTCCGGAACCACCTGCCCCTACTCGCACCGATGCCGCTTCGTCCTGTTCGAGAAGGGCATGGACTTCGAGATTCGCGATGTGGACCTCTTCGCCAAGCCCGAAGACATCGCGCTGATGAATCCGTACAACGAGGTGCCAATCCTGGTTGAGCGCGACCTCATCCTGTACGAGTCGCACATCATCAACGAGTACATCGACGAGCGTTTCCCGCACCCGCAGCTCATGCCCGGCGATCCGGTGGCGCGTGCGCGCGTGCGGCTGTTCCTGCTCAACTTCGAGAAGGAGTTGTTCCTGCACGTCAACGTGCTGGAGGGCCGCGGCCAGGCCGTCAAGCCCACCGACAAGCAGTTGGAGAAGGCGCGCGCGCAGATCAAGGACCGCCTGACGCAGCTCGCCCCGATCTTCGTCAAGAACAAGTACATGCTCGGCGACGACTTCTCGATGCTGGATGTGGCCATCGCCCCGCTGCTGTGGCGCCTGGACTACTACGGGATCGACATGTCCAAGAATGCAGCGCCGCTGCTGAAGTATGCCGAGCGCATCTTCTCGCGCCCGGCCTACATCGAGGCACTGACGCCCTCCGAGAAGGTGATGCGCAAGTAAGCCATGAACGAGGCTGCCACTGACCAAGGCTCCAGCACGCGCCCGTACTTGATCCGGGCGCTGCACGACTGGTGCACCGACAACGGCTTCACGCCCTACCTGGCGGTCTTCGTGGACCGCAGCGTGCAGGTGCCGCTGGAGTACGTGAAGAACAACGAGATCGTGCTCAACATCGGTTTCGAGGCCACCTCGGGGCTGAAGCTGGGCAACGAGTTCATCGAGTTCAAGGCCCGCTTCGGCGGCCGCGCGCGCGAGATCGTGGTGCCGGTGGACCATGTGGTGGCCATCTACGCCCGCGAGAACGGGCAGGGCATGGCCTTCCCCGCGCCCGTCGCCACCGAGCCGGCGGAAGCCCAGGCGCCGGTGCCCGCGTCGGCGGCCTCGGCGCCGCAGGGGCTGCGCCTGGCCACGGCCGAGCCTGAAGCCGCGCAGCCCGAGGGTGAGAGCTCGGAGGGCGTCACGCCGCCCGAGCCGCCGCCGGAACCGCCCGCGCCCGGGCGCCCGTCGCTCAAGCGCATCAAGTAAAAAGGCAGCCATCGGCGGCTAAAATCCGCCGATGCCGTGCCGGCTTAGCTCAGTTGGTAGAGCAGCTGCCTTGTAAACAGCAGGTCACCCGTTCGATTCGGGTAGCCGGCACCACCTCAAGATGACAACGGCGCGTACCTCCCGGTACGCGCCGTTTTCCATTTCAGGGCGCATGGCGCGTCTTCACGCCTTCATCCCATCACGGCCGCAGGTGTATGCGGATGCGCTTGTCGCCAAAGCCCTCGTCGCGCAACTGCTGCTCGATGCGCGGCAGCAGCTGGCGCAGCTTGGCGGCGACGGCGGCGTTGGGGGCGAGCAGTGTCCAGCCGTCCTCGTCCACCGGGCCGGCGCGCAATTGCTGGCGCAGTGCCAGCGGCAGCGCGCGCGTGGCGACCTCGAAGCGCCGGTTCGACTCGCGCAGTCGCTGCGACAGGCGCTGCAGCGCGGCGTTTTCATTCAGCACCTGCGACAGGGGCAGGGCGGGAGGCAGCGTGGTGGCCATCGCCAAAGTGTAGCCAGCGCCTGCGAGGCTGCCCCGTGGGCGCGGCCTTGACGCCAGTCGGGGCAGGTGGCCGGGCGTCAAGAGTCGGTGAAGACCCGGGTGTTAAACTGCCCGGCTTGCCCGCCGCGGCGCTTCGCGGCTTTGCTCCCTCTTTATCACTGCATGTTGCCCAAGCTCCTGACCCAGATTTTCGGCAGTCGCAACGACCGCCTCCTGAAGCAGTACCGGCGCGTGGTGGAGCAGATCAACGCCCTGGAGCCCCAGTTCGAAAAGCTCGACGACGCGGGGCTGCAGGCCAAGACGGGCGAGTTCCGCGAGCGCCTGGCCAAGGGCGAGACCCTGGACGCGCTGCTGCCCGAGGCCTTTGCCACCGTGCGTGAAGCCGGCAAGCGCGTGCTCAAGATGCGCCACTTCGACGTGCAGCTCATCGGCGGCATGACGCTGCACCAGGGCAAGATTGCCGAGATGCGCACCGGCGAGGGCAAGACCCTCATGGCCACGCTGCCGGTGTACCTCAATGCGCTGCCCGGCAAGGGCGTGCACGTGGTCACGGTCAACGACTACCTCGCGCGCCGCGACGCGGAGTGGATGGGCCGGCTCTACAACTTCCTTGGGCTGTCCGTCGGCGTGAACGTGCCGGGCCTGAGCCGCGAGCAGAAGCAGGCCGCCTACAACGCCGATGTCACCTACGGCACGAACAACGAGTTCGGCTTCGACCTGCTGCGCGACAACATGGTCTACGAGGTCGCGGATCGCAGCCAGCGCGGACTCAACTACGCCATCGTTGACGAGGTGGACTCCATTCTCATCGACGAGGCGCGCACGCCGCTGATCATCAGCGGCCAGGCTGAGGACCACACCGAGCTCTACGTGCGCATCAACGCCGTGGTGCCAAAGCTCAAGAAGCAGATCGGCGAGGCCGATCCGCGCACCGGCGAAGGCGTGATCGAGCCGGGCGACTTCACGGTGGACGAGAAGACGCATCAGGTCTACCTCACCGAGGCCGGCCACGAGCACGCCGAGGAGATTCTCACCGAGGCCGGGCTGCTGGCCGAGGGCGCCAGCCTCTACGACCCGGCCAACATCACGCTGATGCACCACGTCTACGCGGCGCTGCGTGCCCACCACCTCTACAACCGCGACCAGCACTACGTGGTGCAAAACGGCGAAGTGGTGATCGTTGACGAGTTCACCGGCCGCCTCATGACCGGCCGGCGCTGGAGCGACGGCCTGCACCAGGCGGTGGAGGCCAAGGAAGGCGTGCAGATCCAGAGCGAGAACCAGACGCTCGCCTCCGTCACCTTCCAGAACTACTTCCGCCTGTACGGCAAGCTCGGCGGCATGACCGGCACGGCCGACACCGAGGCGTACGAGTTCCAGGAGATCTATGGGCTGGAGACGGTGGTGATCCCGCCGAACAAGCCCACCATCCGCAAGGACGAACTGGACCTGGTCTACAAGACGACCAAGGAAAAGTACGACGCGGTCGTCAAGGACATCCAGGACTGCGTCCAGCGCGGCCAGCCGGTGCTGGTGGGTACGACCTCGATCGAGAACTCCGAGATCGTCTCGAACCTATTGACCAAGATCGGGCTGCCGCACCAGGTGCTCAACGCCAAGCAGCACGCCAAGGAAGCGGAGATCGTGGCGCAGGCCGGCCGGCCCGGCGTCATCACCATCGCCACCAACATGGCCGGCCGCGGCACGGACATCGTGCTCGGCGGCAACGTCGAGAAGCAGATCCAGTTCCTCGAAGCTGACGAGAGCATCCCAGCCGAAGACAAGGCGCGCCGCATCCAGCAGCTGCGCGACGAGTGGGCGGGCCTGAACGCACAGGTGAAGGCCGCGGGCGGCCTGCGCATCATCGCCACCGAGCGCCACGAAAGCCGTCGCATCGACAACCAGTTGCGGGGCCGCTCCGGCCGCCAGGGCGATCCGGGCAGCTCGCGCTTCTACCTGAGCCTGGACGACTCGCTGATGCGCATCTTTGCGGGCGACCGCGTGCGCGCCATCATGGACCGGCTCAAGATGCCGGAGGGCGAGGCGATCGAGGCCGGCATCGTCACGCGCTCCATTGAAAGCGCGCAGCGCAAGGTCGAGGCCCGCAACTTCGACATCCGCAAGCAGCTGCTGGAGTACGACGACGTCGCCAACGACCAGCGCAAGGTCATCTACCAGCAGCGCAACGAGATCCTGGAGGCGCAGAGCCTCGATGATCAGATCTCCAACCTGCGCCGCAGCACCATGACGGCGCTGGTGCGCGAGTACGTGCCGCCGGAGAGCCTGGAAGAGCAGTGGGACCTCGCCAGCCTGGAGCGCCAGCTGCGCGAGGAGTGGCAGATCGAGCTGCCGCTGAAGTCCATCGTCGAGGGCAGCCAGTCCGTCACCGACGAGGACATCGTCGAAGCCGTGGTGAAGGCCGCCGACGAGGTTTTCGCCGCCAAGGTGGCGCAGGTGGGTGCCGAGCAGTTCACGCCCTTCATGCGCATGGTGCTGCTGCAGTCCATCGACACGCACTGGCGCGAGCACCTCGCCGCGCTGGACTACCTGCGCCAGGGCATCCACCTGCGCGGCTACGCGCAGAAGAACCCCAAGCAGGAATACAAGCGCGAGGCCTTCGAGCTCTTCGCACAGCTGCTGGACGTGGTCAAGACCGAGGTCACGCGCGTGCTGATGACGGTGCGCATCCAGACACAGGAGCAGGTGGCGCAGGCCGCCGAGGCGTTGGAAGAGCGTGCCGGTGCCGTCAGCAACGTGACCTACACGCACCCCAACGATGACGGCTCGGTGTCGCAGGACCGCGACCCGTCCGCCGAGGTGCCCAAGGTCGGACGCAACGATCCCTGCCCCTGCGGCAGCGGCAAGAAATACAAGCAGTGCCACGGCAAGCTCAGCTGAGCCAGGCCGAGCGCCTGGAGCCCTACTGCAAGGAGTTGATTCGATGCCCGTGAACCTGTCCGCGCCCGATCCCGCCACGCTCGCGCCCGTGCCCGGCGTGCGCATCGGTACCGCCATGGCCGGCGTGCGCAAGGCCAACCGCCGCGATCTGACCGTCATGACCCTGGTCGAGGGTTCGGCCGTGGCCGGCGTGTTCACGCTCAACCGCTTCTGCGCCGCTCCGGTGCAGCTGTGCCGCGAATATCTGGCCGCGGGCAGCGCCGTGCGTGCGCTGGTCATCAACACCGGCAACGCCAACGCCGGCACCGGCGAGGACGGCCTGGTGCGCGCACGCCGCACCTGCATCGCGCTGGCGAAGCGGCTGAGCCTGTCTCCCGAGCAGGTGCTGCCGTTCTCCACCGGCGTGATCATGGAAACGCTGCCGGTGGAGCGCATCGAGGCCGGGCTGCCGGCGGCGCTGGCGGACCTCAAGGAAGACAACTGGGCACTGGCGGCCGAGGCCATCATGACCACCGACACGCTGCCCAAGGCCGCCTCGCGCCAAGTGCAGATCGGTGGCCGCACCGTCACCGTCACCGGCATCAGCAAGGGCGCCGGGATGATCCGCCCCAACATGGCCACGATGCTGGGCTTCGTCGCCACCGACGCCGTGGTCGCCCCGGCGCTGCTGCAGCCGTTGGTCAAGGAAGCGGCCGACGCCAGCTTCAACCGCATCACCATCGATGGCGACACCTCCACCAACGACTCGTTCGTGCTGATCGCCACCCGCCAGGCGGGCCACGCCGAGATCACTTCGCTGGACTCGGCCGAGGGCCAGGCGCTACGAGAGGCGGTGATTGCCGTGTCGCAGCAGCTGGCACAGGCCATCGTGCGCGACGGCGAGGGCGCCACCAAGTTCATCACCGTGCGCATCGACGGTGGCCGCAACGAAGATGAGTGTCGCCAGGCGGCCTACGCCATCGCGCACTCGCCGCTGGTCAAGACCGCCTTCTTCGCCAGCGACCCGAACCTGGGCCGCATCCTGGCTGCGGTGGGCTATGCCGGCATCAGCGACCTGGACCAGGGCCTGATCGACCTGTTCCTGGACGACGTGCACGTGGTGGTGCAGGGCGGCCGGCATCCGGACTACCAGGAGGCTGATGGCCAGCGCGTGATGAAGCAGGCCGAGATCACCGTGCGCGTGGACCTGCGCCGTGGCCCGGCGAGCGCCACTGTCTGGACTTGCGACCTCTCGCACGACTACGTCAGCATCAACGCCGACTACCGCTCCTGACGCGAGCCCGCGGCGCCCGCCTTGCCGGGCCGCCGCACAGCAGTCGCCCGGCGCCGACTCCTACGCGCCGACGCGCCCCGCCTGTTCCCCTCATTCCCGGGGGAAACCCTGTGCGGGGTACATTCCTTTTTTTCGCGCTCATCCGGGTGCGAATCGCGCGCCAGCTCCCCATGAACGCACCCATTCCCGTCAATACCCTGGCCGGCGCCGCCGTGGCGGCCGCCATCGAAGACACGCCGCGCCTGCGCGAGATCCCCTACAACTACACCTCCTTCTCCGACCGCGAAATCGTGTCGCGGCTGCTGGGCGAGCGGGCTTGGGATCTGCTGCTGCAGCTGCGCGAGCAGCGCCAGACCGGCCGCTCGGCGCGCATGCTCTACGAGGTGCTGGGCGACATCTGGGTGGTTCAGCGCAACCCGTACCTGCAGGACGACCTGCTGGACAACCCCAAGCGCCGCGAGGCGCTGATCCAGGCGCTGCACCACCGCCTGGGCGAGGTTGGCAAGCGCCGCCATCCGGAAGACGACGCGCAGCGCGACGCGCTGGTGGGCGAGCTGCTGGGCCTGGCGCAGCAGGCGGTGGCGGACTTCGGCGCCGCCTTCACCCAGATCGACGAGCTGCGCCGCCGCGCGCGGCGCGTGCTGGGCCGCCACACGGCCAAGGACAACATCAAGTTCGACGGCCTCTCGCGCGTGGCGCACGTGACGGATGCCACTGACTGGCGCGTCGAATATCCCTTCGTGGTGCTCACGCCCGATACCGAGGCCGAGATGGCCGCGTTGGTGGCCGGCTGCGTGGAGCTGGGCCTGACCATCATCCCGCGCGGGGGCGGCACGGGCTACACGGGCGGTGCAGTGCCGCTGACCTGGAAGAGCGCCGTCATCAACACCGAGAAGCTGGAGCAGATGACGGAGGTCGAGCTGGTCGATCTGCCCGGCGTGCCGCACAAGGTGGCAACGATCTGGACCGGCGCCGGTGTGGTGACGCAGCGCGTGGCCGATGCCGCCGAGCGCGCGGGCTACGTCTTCGCGGTCGATCCGACCTCGGCCGAGGCCAGCTGCGTGGGCGGCAACATCGCCATGAACGCCGGCGGCAAGAAGGCGGTGCTGTGGGGCACGGCGCTGGACAACCTGGCCTCCTGGCGCATGGTCACGCCGGAAGCCAAGTGGCTGGAGGTGGTGCGCCTGGAGCACAACCTGGGCAAGATCCACGACGCCCCGCAGGTGCGCTTCGAGCTGCGTTACTTCGACGCTTCGGGCAAGACGCTGGAGCGCACCGAGATCATCGACGTGCCGGGCAGCATCTTCCGCAAGGAGGGGCTCGGCAAGGACGTCACAGATAAATTCCTGGCCGGCATTCCCGGTATCCAGAAGGAAGGCTGCGACGGCCTGATCACCAGCGCGCGCTGGGTGGTGCACCGCATGCCCGCGCACGTGCGCACGGTGTGCCTGGAGTTCTTCGGCAACGCCAAGGAAGCGGTGCCCTCCATCGTCGAGATCAAGGACTTCATGTTCGCCCAGGCCAAGGCCGGCGGCGCGATCCTGGCCGGCCTGGAGCACCTGGACGACCGCTACCTGAAGGCCGTGGGCTACGCCACCAAGAGCAAGCGCGGCACGCTGCCCAAGATGGTGCTGATCGGCGACATCGTTGGCGACGACGACGCGGCCGTGGCCCGCGCCACCAGCGAGGTGGTGCGCCTGTCCAACGGCCGCTCGGGCGAGGGTTTCATCGCCGTCAGCGCCGACGCGCGCAAGAAGTTCTGGCTCGACCGCAAGCGCACCGCGGCCATCGCGCGCCACACCAACGCCTTCAAGGTCAACGAGGACGTGGTGATCCCGCTGGAGCGCATGGGCGAGTACACCAACGGCATCGAGCGCATCAACATCGAGCTCTCCCTGCGCAACAAGCTGCAGTTGATCGATGCCCTGGAGACGTTCTTCAGCCGCGGCAACCTGCCTCTGGGCAAGACCGACGACGCCAACGAGATCCCCAGCGCCGAGCTGCTGGAGGACCGGGTGCAGCAGGCGCTGCAGCTGCTGCGCGAGGTGCGCGCGCTGTGGAAGGGCTGGCTGGAGCAGCTCGACGCGGCGCAGGCCCACTACGGCGGGCGCAGCTTCTTCGAGCTGCTGCAGGACACCTCGCTGCGCGCGTCGTGGAAGACGCAGGTGTTCAAGCCGCTGCAGGGCCTGTTTGCCGGCGCGGCCTTCGCGCCGATCCTGGAAGAGTGCCGCCGCATCCACAAGCAGGTGCTGCGCAGCCGGGTGTGGGTGGCGCTGCACATGCACGCCGGCGACGGCAACGTGCACACCAACATCCCGGTGAACTCCGACGACTACCAGATGCTGCAGACCGCCCACGAGGCGGTGGGCCGCATCATGGTGCTGGCGCGCAGCCTGGGTGGCGTGATCTCGGGGGAGCACGGCATCGGCATCACCAAGCTGGAGTTCCTCACCGACGAGGAGCTGCAGGGCTTCGCGGACTACAAGAAGCGCGTCGATCCGGAAGGGCGCTTCAACAAGGGCAAGCTGCTGCGCAACCCGCAGGCGCTGGGCCCGGACGTGCGCGCGGCGGAC
Source organism: uncultured Azohydromonas sp. (assembly GCF_937926365.1). Classification (GTDB taxonomy): domain Bacteria; phylum Pseudomonadota; class Gammaproteobacteria; order Burkholderiales; family Burkholderiaceae_C; genus Azohydromonas. Next base: position 30,893 of record NZ_CALAOH010000128.1, read on the forward strand.
CTCGCGCATGCCTACACGCCCAGCTTCGGGCTGCTGGGGCACGAGTCGTTGATCATGCAGCAGAGCGACATCGGCGCCATCAGCGATTCGATCAAGGACTGCCTGCGCTGCGGCAAGTGCAAGCCCGTGTGCGCCACGCACGTGCCGCGCGCCAACTTGCTCTACAGCCCGCGCAACAAGATCCTGGCCACCTCGCTGCTGGTGGAGGCCTTCCTGTACGAGGAGCAGACGCGCCGCGGCGTGTCGATCAAGCACTGGCAGGAGTTCGAGGACGTGTCGGACCACTGCACGGTCTGCCACAAGTGCGCCACGCCCTGCCCGGTGAAGATCGACTTCGGCGACGTGTCGATGAACATGCGCAACCTGCTGCGCAAGATGGGCCAGAAGAGCTTCAGGCCCGGCAACGCGGCGGCGATGTTCATGCTGAACGCGACCAACCCGGCCACCATCAACCTGGTGCGCGGCGCCATGGTGAACGTCGGCTTCAAGGCGCAGCGCCTGGCCAACGACGTGATGAAGCTCGCCGCGCGCAAGCAGACCGCGCTGCCGCCGGCCACGCACGAGAAGGCGCCGGTGCGCGAGCAGGTGATCCACTTCGTCAACAAGAAGCTGCCCGGTGGCTTGCCGAAGAAGACGGCACGCGCGCTGCTGGACATCGAGGACAAGAACTACGTCCCGATCATCCGCAACCCCAAGGCGACCACGGCGGACACGGAGGCGGTGTTCTATTTCCCGGGCTGCGGCTCGGAGCGCCTGTTCAGCCAGGTGGGCTTGGCCACGCAGGCCATGCTGTGGCACGCGGGCGTGCAGACGGTGCTGCCGCCGGGCTACCTGTGCTGCGGCTACCCGCAGCGCGGCAGCGGCCAGTTCGAGAAGGCCGAGAAGATCATCACCGACAACCGGGTGCTCTTCCACCGTGTGGCCAACACGCTCAACTACCTGGACATCAAAACCGTGGTGGTGAGCTGTGGCACCTGCTACGACCAGCTCCAGGGCTACGAGTTCGACAAGATCTTCCCCGGCTGCCGCATCGTGGACATCCACGAGTACCTGCTGGAGAAGGGCATCAAGCTCGACGGCGCGGGCACGTACCTCTACCACGACCCCTGCCACACGCCCATGAAGCAGCAGGAGCCGATGAAGACGGTCAAGGCGCTGCTGGGCGACAACGTGCTCAAGAGCGAGCGCTGCTGCGGCGAGAGCGGCACGCTGGGCGTGACGCGCCCCGACATCTCTACCCAGGTGCGCTTCCGCAAGACCGAGGAACTGCGCAAGACCGAGACCGCGCTGCGCGCTTCGGGCCAGGTCGGCGCCAAGGAGGACATCAAGATCCTCACCTCCTGCCCGAGCTGCCTGCAGGGGCTCAGCCGCTACGGCGAGGACCTGGACAACGGGCTGCTGCAGGCCGACTACATCGTGATCGAGATGGCGCGCAAGATCCTGGGCGAGAACTGGATGCCCGACTACGTGGCCCAGGCCAACGCTGGCGGCATCGAGCGCGTGCTGGTCTAAGCGTCGTCGTACTTGTCGGTGGCGCGGCGGCCGGAGCCCCGGTCGTCGGTCTGGGCAGTGGCGTCGTGCGAGTGCTCGTGCTCCTCGAAGCGCGAGACGATGGCCAGGATCACCAGCGTGATGAAGGTGGCCAGCAGCGCCGTCGCCTCGCGGCCCTGGCCCACGGCGATGCCGATGGCCGCGGTGGCCCAGATGCTCGCCGCGGTGGTGAGGCCGCGGATCTCGCCTTGGGCGTTGAGCTTGAGTACCGCGCCTGCGCCCAGGAAGCCGATGCCCGAGATCACGCCTTGCAGCACGCGGCTCATGCCGTCCTCTTCCAGGCCCGCCTGCGCGGGCGCCAGCACGAACAGCGCCGCGCCCAGCGCCACCAGCATGTGCGTGCGCAACCCCGCCGCGCTCTGCCGCCGCTCGCGCTCCCAGCCGATAGCCGCACCCAGCAGCACGGCCACCGTCAGCCGCATGCAGGCGCGGGTGAGCTGCTCAACGTCGGAGAGGTCGGCGAACTCCGAGCGGATCGTCTGCGCCACCTGTGCCCAGCTCATCGTGCGGGGACGCCGGTCTCGCGCCGGATGCCATTTCTTGTCATGCGCCGTGCGCGGCAAGAAAGGCGCCCGCCGCGGCGCGCCATCCCTTATTCGGCGGAGAGGCGGCGGGAGCGGATCAGCTGGTGCCAGAAGGCCGTTTCCTTCTGCAGGAAGGCCGTGAGCGCCGCCGGATCGCCGGGCAGCACCTCCAGGCCGAACTCCTCCAGCTTCGGCTTGATCTCCGGCGCCAGGATGGCCTTGCGCATTTCCGCGGACAGCCGCTGGACGATGGGCTCCGGCGTGCCGCGCGGCACGAACAGCGCCTGCCAGGCCGTGGCCTCGAAGCCCGATACGCCCGCTTCCTGCAGCGTGGGCACCTGGGGCAGGGCGGGGATGCGCTGGGGCGACATCACCGCCAGCGCCTTGAGCTTGCCGCTGCGGATCAGCGGCAGCCCGGCGGCGGTGTCCAGCACCGTCATCGGCAGCTGGCCGGCCATCACGTCCTGCGATGCGAAGGCCGTGCCGCGGTAGGGCACGTGCACCACGAAGCTGCCCGTGCGCTCCTTGAGCAGCTCCATCGCCAAGTGGTGCGGGCTGCCCACGCCGGGCGAGGCGTAGCTGAAGCGCCCCGGGTTGGCCTTGAGCTCCCGCAGCCACTGCCGCGCGTCGTTGAAGCCCGACTGCGGGTTCACGACCACGATGAGCGGGAAGCGCGCCATGAAGCCCACCGGCGCGAAATCCTTCGGGTCGTAGGGCAGGCGCTTGTACATCGCCTGGTGGAACACCATCGCGCCGTTGTCGCCGGTGAGCAGCGTGTAGCCGTCGTGCGCGGACTTGGCGGCGTTCTCCGTGCCGATGATGCCGGCGGCACCGGGGCGGTTCTCGATGTAGATGGTCTGGCCCAGCTGCCTGCCCATCTGCGGCGCCAGCTGCCGCGCCAGGAAGTCCGAGCCGCCGCCGGCCGGGTAGGCCACCACCCAGCGGATCGGCCTGGACGGCCAGGCTTCCTGCGCCGCTGCGGCAAGGGACAGGGACAGGCCCGGCAGCGAGGCGCTGGCGGCTTGCAGGAGGCGGCGGCGGGACAGCTTGGTCATGGTCAGGGGCTGGACAAATGGGGCCATCTTAGCCAGCGGGATAATCGGGCCCGAACGCGCCTCGGCGCACCGGATTCCGGAGTCCCCATGAGCAGCAGCCCGCAGCACCAGCCCACCGCCCTTACCGTGCACCAGCAGTCCAGGCAACTGGAGATCAGCTTCGAGGATGGCGCCACCTTCCGCATTCCCTTCGAGCTGATGCGCGTGTATTCGCCCTCGGCCGAGGTGCAGGGCCACGGCCCGGGCCAGGAGGTGCTGCAGACGGGCAAGCGCCAGGTGGAGATCGTGGGCATCGAGCCCGTGGGCCACTACGCGGTGCAGCCCAGCTTCTCCGACGGGCACGACTCCGGCATCTTCACCTGGGACTACCTGTACTTCCTCGGCTCGCAGCAGCAGCAGCTGTGGCAGGACTACGAAAAACGGCTGCAGGAAGCCGGTGTCGAACGCGACGCGCCCATGCCCGAGAAGTCGGGCGCCTCCTGCGGCCACCACCACTGAGCGATTCCCCCTTCATGAGCCAGACCCATTTCGGTTTCGAGACCGTCGAAGAACAGGAAAAGGCGCGCCGTGTGCGCGGCGTGTTCGATTCCGTCGCGTCCAAGTACGACGTGATGAACGACCTGATGTCCATGGGCCTGCACCGTGCGTGGAAGGCGTACACGCTGGCGGTCGCGAACCTGCGCGAGGGCCAGCGTGTGCTGGACATCGCCGGCGGCACGGGTGACCTGGCGCGCGCCTTCGCGCCCAAGGTGGGGCCGAGCGGCCTGGTGGTGCACACCGACATCAACGAGGCCATGCTGCGCACCGGCCGCGACCGGCTGCTGGACGAAGGCATGGTGCTGCCCAGCACCATCTGCGACGCCGAGAAGCTGCCGTTCCGCGAAGGCACCTTCGATCTCGTCAGCGTGGCCTTCGGCCTGCGTAACATGACGCACAAGGACGTCGCGCTGGCCGAGATGGCGCGCGTGCTCAAGCCGGGCGGCCGCCTGATGGTGCTGGAGTTCTCCAAGGTGGCGGCGCCGCTGCAGAAGGCCTACGACTGGTACTCCTTCCAGGTGCTGCCGCGCCTGGGCAAGCTGGTGGCCGGCGACGCCGACAGCTACCGCTACCTGGCCGAGTCGATCCGCATGCACCCGGACCAGGCCACGCTCAAGGCGATGATGAAGACGGCCGGCTTCGGCCACGTGGACGTGCACAACCTCAGCGCCGGCGTGGTGGCGCTGCACGTGGGCATCAAGTGCTGATGAGAAACGCCGGCGCCTGAAGGCCGCCGGCGCTCAGGCACGGCGCGGCGCGCACTCTGTGGCCAGGAACTGGCCGATGCGTTCCGCCAGCCGCTGCGGCGATGCGTGGCGCTGGCGCGGCTCGAAGCCGCGCAGCGCCTGCAGCCGCTCGGGCAGCTGCTCCAGCTCGTAGGCCACCAGCACGTGCTGCAGCTCTTCGAAGCGGCGCGCGGTGGCGATCTGGTGGTCGTTCACGTGCTCGCCGAAGCGCGCCAGCCGCGGCACCACCAGCAGCCGCTTGTCGTGCTGCAGCGCCATCGCGATGGTGCCGGCCCCCGCGTGGCTCACGAGCATGGAGGACTGCGCCAGCAACTCGTCGAAGGCCGTGCGCGACAGGAAACGATGGAAGGGCATGTGCCGCGGCTCGTAGCTGCCGTCGCCGATCTGCGCCACCACCTCCTCGCCGATGCGCTTGGCGCCCACCAGCGCGTCCATCTCCCGCACCAGGCGGTCGAAGGGGAACATGCTGCCCACGGTCAGCAGGATCACAGCACCTCCCCGGCGTACTCCACGCCCCGGTAGCGCGCCGCGACGGCCGGCCACTGGGCCAGGCACAGGTCGGCGACGCGGCGCATCAGGCGCCCGCTGACGGACAGGGCCTCGATCTGCGCCACGCTGTCGATCCACACCACCTTGGCGCCCAGCAGCTTGGACCAGATGCAGAACAGCGCCAGCGGCATGGAGCCGGTGGTCACCACCACATCGGGCCGCAGCTTCCAGGCCAGCCCCAGGGTACGGCCCAGGACCGCCACCGCCTGGAAGGGCTTGCGGCGGTCGCACTCGCCGATCACGTGCACCGGCCGCCCGCCGGTGTCGAAACCCGAGGCCGCGATCTCCATGGTGGTGATGTAGGCCGCGGGCTGCGCGGGCCACAGGCCCTGCGCGTGGCGCAGCAGGATCTGCAACTCGTTGGCATGCCCGCCCGCCGAGGCACCGACGACCAGCTTCATTGCGGCGCCAGGCTCAATTCATCGATCAGCTGCTTGGTGTGCCGAATATTGGCGTGCGAGGAGGCACCAAACACGATCGACTCGATACGGGGCTGGCGGCAGACATAGTCGATGGCCTCGCGAGGTGCGATCGCACCCGAGGCCAGGACCGACATCGCCACCGGCCGAAAACGGCGCTGCGCGATGGCCTGCTCGTAGGCGGGAATGCCGCCGCACATGCGAAAACCGATCTTGTTGATGTTGGCGCAAACGATGGGATTTTCGATGCCCAGTTCGTCCAGCACGTCGAGCAGGCGCGGCAAATTCATGGTGATATAGCCGGGCTCTGCGCCGTAGGCATTGCGCACGTGGTCATGGAACATGCGCAACACCGGCTTGAGATTCAGGCCCAGGAACAGGTCCGTGATGACGTTCTGCAGAAAGATCACGGGTGTCGGCAGCCCGCGGAACATTTTCATTTCCGCATCGACCAGCAGCTGCAGGATCTTTTCAACGTCCTTGTTGGCCAGTGCCATGCCGCCCTTGAGCATGGCACCCAGCGAGCCTTCCTCGGGCAGGAATTTCTTCAGCGCTTCCAGCATGCCGTACTCGGTCACGGCATTGGCATATTTGTGCGCATAAGGCATGCAGGGGTAGAAGGCGTAATCCGGATACCGGTCCCGGTGGGTGCGGAAGTAATCGCAGATTTCACCCACGCGGTCGTGCGTGGTGCACATGAAGGTACGGATGCCTTCCTGGTAGGCGGCATCCAGCACCTTGATGATGGCGGAGGTGTCCTGGAAGCGCATGGCTTGCGCCCGCGCTTTTTCCTCGGACATGTGGTTCACGCCGAAAAACTGGTTATCACCGAAAAGCACGCGATCCATGGGGATCGATCGGGGTTGAGACATCGACATGGGAGTGGCTGGCGCTTGGCGCGTGAGTTTTTCAAAAGCGGGGTGGCACCGGGATCAGGTCCGCTCGCCGATGAGGCGCGACCACAATCCAGCCCGGCGCCCGGGAACGGACGCCATGTCGGCGGCGCGCTGCTGGGCAGGATTGGTTTCGGCCTCCAGCAGCATGGAAACCAGCCGGTCGGTTTGCAGCGCGGAGCGGAAGGAGTTTTCTCCGTCGATGCGGCCGAGCTTGATGCTCTGTAAGAAGTAATCGACCTGGGCTGAGTACTCCTCGCCGCGCAGGTAATACCAGACCTCCTGCGTCAAATCCGTGGTGTAGCGGACCGACCAGCCTTTGGGCGCGCCGGGAAGGGCGTCGTGCGGTTCGCGCAGATAAATCTGGCATTCCTGCCGATCGGCGCTCATGCGCCCGCGCGAGCCCCAGACCGTGATGGCGGTGGACATCTTGCGGTGGCTCTCGTCACTCCAATTCACGCTGAGCTGCGCGCTCGCGCCACCGGGGTAGCGGAACAGCGCATACACCTCGTCGTCCACGTCGCGCGAGAACACGCTGTGGCGCACAACCCCGTTCACGGCGCCTGGCATGCCCGCCACGAAATTCATCAGATCCAGTGCGTGGCAGGCGTAGTCGTACAGCGCTCCGCCGCCTTCGGTCTTGGTCGAGCGCCAGGTGGAGCCGCTGGGACGCAACACCACCGGGCCGTAGGCCTCGATGCGTACGTGGTGCACCTCGCCCAGCGCGCCGCTGCGCACGATGCGGGCTGCCTCTTGAAAGGCACCGACGAAGCGGTAGTGATAGCCGACCTGGTTGACCAGCTTTTTCTGCTCCGCCAGTTCCGCTAGCCTGTAGCCGTCCTCCGGATCCAGGACGAATGGCTTTTCGCAGAACACGTGCAAACCCCGCTCCAGTGCCTTTTCCACCATGGTGGCGTGGAACTTGGACGGCGTGGCGATAATCAGGGCGTCCAGCTTTTCCTCGCTCAGCAGCCGGTCGAAATCACCGTAGCATTTGAGGCCGGAATACTGCGCGAGCACGTCCGTCAGGTAAGTGGAGGAGTCACAGCCCGCCACCAGGTCTATATCCGGATGAGCGCGTGCAATGGCGAGGTGGGACAAACCCATCTTGCCCAGGCCCAATACTGCGGTCTTGATCATTGCTGATTCTCAGGGTGGTGAAAGTTTTTGGGACTCCCTGTTAGGAGAGTACTTGTGCGTAAACGTCCGAAACCGCGCGCGCCATGCTGCGCGAGGAATAGCGCTCGCATTGCAGACGGTAGGCGTCCTGGCGAATGCGGGTCCAGTCGTGGCGGCCGTCCATCAGGGCTCCCAATTCGGCGGCCAGTGCCTGCTCATTCCCCGAAGGCACGACCAGACCGGTGCGGCCATGTTCCAGCACTTCCGGAATACCTTCCACGTCGGAGGCCACGACCGGGACGCCGGTTGCCATGGCTTCCAGCACGGCCATGGGCATGCCCTCGCCATAAAGGCTGGGCAATACCATCACGTCCAGCCCGCGAAGCGCGGTATCCACGTCCCGGGTGAAACCGGTCCAGATCACGTGCCCGTCCAGGCCCAGGTTATGGGCCAACGCCTTGATCTCGGTTTCATAGGCCGGCGTTTCAAAACCTCCCACGGCGACGATGCGCAGGTCTCGACCGGAACGAAGCAATAGCGACGCAGCCCGCAGCAGTATTTCGATACCCTTGCGCGGCCTGAACAACGCCACCGTCCCTATATGCCAGGTGCCTTGCGGACTGGAGCGCCCGGGCAAAGGGCCGGGCGTGGGCACGCCATTGGGCACGGTGAATATGCGTTCGGCCGAAAATCCCTGCTGTACCAGATAGCGCTCGAGGCTCCGTGATACCGGAATCAGCGCCTGGATGGAGCCAGCGCTCCAGCGCTCCACCACGGAATTCACGCGATTCATCAAGGGTGCCTCAGTATCGCGGGCCGCCGGGCTGTGCACATGGTGGACCATCGGCACACCCGCGAGCAGGCTGGCGACGCGGCCGATCATGGCGCCGCGCGGCGAATGCGAATGCAGCAGTTTGAAACCCCCGTCGCGCACCAACGCGGCCACGCGGCGTGCGCAGCCGAAATCAAATCGGTGCCGCATCGGCATCTTGTGCAGGCTGATTTCCTGCCCGGTGCGCAATGAGGGAAATTTGTCCGGCTTGAAACAGACAAAACTGATTTCATGGCCCAACTCGGTCAGGCCGAGGGCCAGCAGGTCCTGAACCTTTTCAGCACCCGCGTAATACTCTCCATTGATGATGTGCAGCACTTTCATTCAACGAAGAGCTCCGGTTTTATTGCCACTTCAATTGCCACTTCAAAAGTCCTGGAGACCGGACGCCGTTCTGGGCTGGCGTCCGTCTTGCTTGGCTCTAAAGCCGCGCTGCCGGCATGGAAGTAACGTTTCAAACATTTACCTCGTGCACATTTAGCAGCGTTTGGGCTCCTGCTTATCAAACCTTAGCATTCCGGGATGCTGGAATCGCTACCGAAGTAGGGGAGCAAAATTCCTACGGGTTACCCCTGTTCTCGTTAGTACCCGTGTTCATGGGGCTGTCTACGCCCCGCCGATGGCGGTTTACTGCGGGCCTTCGGAAGTGTTCCGGCAGGACTTGCAGTTTTGAACATTCAAACTATTGGTAACGCCCATGCCGCTATCTACAAGGATTGAACGGCACATGGCGCCGTTAACCGCTCCCAGTACCTGCGGGAATATCCTGCGCGTCGGGGTGGCCGCGGTCATGGCGCTGGGCCTTTTGAGCGCCTGTGGCGAGCAAAAGGCCAAGTCGGCTTCGCAGGTGGCCGCCCGTGTCAATGAGAGCGAAATTTCCGTCCACCAAGTGAATTTCTTGCTGCAACAGCGAGAAGTACGGCAGGAGGAAGTCGAGGCGGCGAGCCGGCAGGCTCTGGCGCGTTTGATCGACCAGGAGCTTGCCGTTCAGAAGGCGCTGGATCTCAAGATCGACCGCCAGCCTGCCGTGCTGCAGGCCCTGGAGGCGGCGAAAAGGGATGTGCTGGCACGCGCCTATATGGAACGCGTGTCCGAGGCGGCGCTGCAGCCAACCTCCGCCGAGGTCGAGCGATTCTACAACGAGAAACCCGCACTCTTCCGGGAGCGGCGCATCTACCAACTGCAGGAGATCAATATAGAAGTGCCGAAGGATCAATTGCCGGAGTTGGGCAAGCGGCTTTCGGCCGCCAAGGATATCGACGCCTTCACCGACTACCTGCGGACCAGCAATATCAGGCACGTCCAGAACCGGACGGTCAGAGCGGCGGAGCAGATTCCGCTGGAGCGTCTGAACGATTTTGCGGCCATGACCGACGGCCAAGCACGTTTCGTCCCGACCGAATCCGGCGCCATCGTCATCGCGCTGGTCAAGTCGCAGCCCCAGCCGGTTCCGCTGGAAAAAGCCAAGCCCGCCATCGAGCAGTTCCTGACGGCGCAGCGCAAGCGAGAAATGGTCGAGCGCGACATCAAGGATTTGCGCACGGCGGCCAAGATCGAGTATGTCGGCAAGTTTGCGGAAGCCCCACCGACCGCTGCGGCCACCGCGAAACCGGTGAACGGGCCCGGCGAGCCCGACGGGCAAAACACCCCGGCCGCTGCGTCGGGTAATTCTTCAGTTGACCAAGGAATGGGGGTGAACAAATGAATTCCTCTGCGCGTTTCGTACGTCTTGGCATCTCCGTCGCATTGGTCGGATGGTCCATGGCCGGCATGGCGCAATCCCAGCCTAATGCCGCGCGCCAAGCGGCGGCCCAGGCGCCCGCGCCGGTTGCCACGGCACCCTCATCCGCCGCCAATGCCGGTGATTACAGGCTTGGCCCTGGCGACACGCTCAAAATTTCGGTATTTCAAAATCCCGACCTGACGCTGGAAACCCGTGTCACGGATAGCGGGATGATCACCTATCCCCTGATCGGTGCCGTAAAAATTGGCGGCCTGACGGTGCCCCAGGCGGAGCAGCGCATTGCCAATGGCCTGAGTTCCGGCAATTTCGTCAAGCAGCCCCAGGTTTCCATCCTCATCATGCAGGTGCGCGGCAATCAGGCGGCGGTCCTGGGCCATGTCAACCGGCCCGGGCGTTATCCGCTGGAAATGGCTCAAATGCGCCTGACCGATCTGCTGGCCGTGGCCGGCGGCGTGGCGGATACGGGCTCCGACATCGTGACCCTGGTGGGCACGCGTGAAGGCCGTCCGTTCAAGACCCAGATCAGCCTGTCCGACGCCTTTGCCTCGGGCAAGCAGGAGGGGGCTTTTGAAACCCGGGTTCAGGACGGCGACGTGGTTTACGTCGACCGCGCCCCCACGGCCTATATCTACGGCGAGGTCCAGCGCCCCGGGCCGCTGCGCGTGGAACGCGGCATGACCTTGTTGCAGGGCCTGGCGGCTGGTGGTGGGTTGACACCGCGGGGCACCGACCGCGGTTTGAAGGTGCATCGCAAGGGTGCCGATGGCCGTATCGAGGTATTGCAGCCCGCCATGAATGAGCCACTGCGCGATGGCGACGTGGTGTACGTCCGCGAGAGCATTTTCTGAGGGTCACCGCATGTCCATTGCCCAATTCTTTGCCATCCTGGTGGCGCGGTGGAAGGTCGTGATGGCCGTCCTGCTGGCCACCCTGGTGACGACCATCGGCATCAGCCTGATATTGCCCAAGACCTATACCGGCAGCGCTTCCGTATTGGTGCAGGTGGCCACGCCCGACCCGATCGTGGGCATGAGCGTGGCCAGCCAGTTGGTGCCCCAGGTCATTACCAGCCAAGTGGAAATTCTCAACAGCGACCGCGTTGCGCAGCGCGTGGCCCGGTTGATGCGCCTGAACGAAAACGCGGACCTGCGTGCGCAATGGCAGGAAGCGACTCAAGGCGTGGGTTCGTTCGAATCCTGGCTGGGCGACATGTTGCAGATCAACCTGCAGGTGGTTCCCGGCCAGTCGAACATCATCGTCGTCAATTACAAGTCGCCGGACCGCAAACTCGCGGCGGCCACGGCCAATGCCTTCGTGAAGGCTTATCTGGAAACGGCGCTGGAGTTGCGTGTCGATCCGGCGCGGCAATCCGCGGCCTTTTTCGACGAGCGGGCCAAGAGCCTGAGGCAGCAACTGGAGAAGGCGCAGACGGCCCTGTCCACGTACCAGCGTGAAAACGGCATCGTCGCCACCGACGAGCGCATCGACGTCGAAACCGCGCGGCTCAACGAGCTGTCCTCGCAACTGGTGGCGGTGCAGGCGGTAGCTGCCGAGTCGAGCAGCCGGCAGGCCGCGGCCAACGTGGCCAGCGACCGCGTGCAGGACGTGCTCAACAACGGCCTGGTGGCGCAGCTGCGCGGCGAGCTCTCCCGGCAGGAATCGGCGCTGAGCCAGCTCACGGCCCGCCTGGGCGATGCCCATCCGCAGGTGCAGGAGGCCAGGGCCACCATCGCCAGCTTGCGTTCGCGCGTCGACAGCGAGGTGGCGCGCGTGGCCGGCGGCGTCACCGTCAGCAACCGCATCAACCAGGCCCGTGAGGCCGAGATCCGCGCTGCGCTGGACACGCAGCGCGAACGGGTGCTCAAGCTCAAAGCGCAGCGCGACGGCATGTCCTCGCTGCTGAGGGACGTGGACAACGCGCAGAAGGCCTACGACACGGTGCTGGCGCGCCTGAACGCCACCAGCATCGAGAGCCAGGCCACGATGACGAACCTGATCGAGTTCTCGCGCGCCACCGAGCCCATCGAGCCGTCCTCGCCGCAGATCCTGCTCAACGGCATCGTGGCCGTGTTCCTCGGCTCGATCCTGGCCGTCGGCGTGGCGCTGATGCTGGAGTTCATGAACCGCCGCGTGCGCTCACCCAACGACGTGGCCCAGCTCGCCGATCTGCACGTCATCGGTTATCTGCCCAAGCCCGACCGCAAGACTTGGCTGTTCGGTACCCGGCGCGGCGCGTCGATGCAGACGCGGCTGGTGGGCTATCAAGGAAAGGCGGCCTAATGGAACTCCATCGCATCCCCAGCTCCACCTTGCGCGACGGGACCTCCGGAACCTCGTTCAGCTACCGGGCCGACCAGGCCGGTGCCGTGGACGACGGCGAGACCGGCAAGGAACGGCCGCTGGGCGAGATCATCAAGTCCGCCAACCACCTCAGCGACGACCAGATCGAGCGGGTGCTGCAGCACCAGAAGGAGCGCGGCATCCGCTTCGGCGAGGCGGCCATCGAGCTGGGCGTGGCCAGTGGCAACGACGTGCTGTGGGCGCTGTCGCAGCAGTTCCACTACCCGTATCCGGCCAACTCCAAGAGCCTGCTCAGCAGCGAGCTGGTGACCGCGCGGGACCCGTTCTCGTTCCGGTCCGAAGCCTTCAGGGCGATCCGCAGCCAGCTGATGATGCAGTTGTTCACCGAGGAGACCGGCGCGCGCTCGCTGGCGGTGGTCAGTCCCGACACCGGGGATGGCAAGACCTACTTCTCCGCCAACCTGGCCATTGCCTTCTCCCAACTCGGCGGCCGCACGCTGCTGATCGACGCGGACATGCGCAACCCGCGCCAGCACGAGGTCTTCTGCGTGGACAACACGGTCGGCCTGTCGGGCGTGCTGTCGGGCCGCACGCTGATCAACGTGATCCGGCCGGTGGAAGAACTGCCCAGTCTCTACCTGCTGCCGGTGGGGGCGGTGCCGCCGAACCCGCTGGAACTGGTCGAGCGGCCGGCCTTCGGGCTGCTGATGCGCGAGCTGTGCTCCAAGTTCGACTACGTGGTGGTCGATACGCCGGCCTACGTCCACGGCACGGACGCGCCCGTCATCGCGGCCCGCTGTGACGGTGTGCTGACGATGGTGCGCGCGGGGCGCAGCCGGGCCACCGCGCTGCAGGACCTGACCACGGCCCTGCGCAGCGTGCCCGTGCGCCAGTGCGGCGTGGTGATGAACGAGTACTGAGTACCGGACCTTGAGGCGTGGACACACAGCATGAGAGCCGCCGGTCTGTTTCAACCCGCCTGGCCGGTGTCGGCCTGGCCCGTCTGGCTGCTGGGCCTGGGATTCGGCCTGCTCTACCTGCCGACGTTCTACGACCTCTCGCACACCACCTGGGCCTCTGACGAGCAGGGACACGGGCCGATCATCCTGGCGGTCAGCTACTGGCTGGCCTACAGGAAGCGGCACGAGCTCATGGCGCTGCCCGCCACGCCCAGGCCCTGGCTCGGCACGCCGATCTTCCTGTTCGCGCTGCTGCTTTACGTGTTCGGCCGCTCCCAGTCGGTCATCGCCTTCGAGGTCGGGTCCCAGATATTTCTCTGGATCGGCCTGCTGCTGATGTTCCGCGGCTGGGCCGCCGTCAAGCTGCTCTGGTTCCCGCTGTTTTTCCTGCTGTTCATGGCGCCGTTGCCCAATGCCCTGGTGGCGGCGCTGACGGCACCCTTGAAAACGGCGGTTTCCACGGTGGCGGAGGCCGTGTTGTATGGCATGGGTTATCCCGTTGCGCGCACGGGTGCCATGCTCAATATCGGGCAATACCAGCTGTTCGTGGCCGATGCCTGTGCCGGGCTGAATTCGATGTTCACGCTTGAAGCGCTTGGCCTGTTGTACATGAACCTCATGAATTACAAGTCCGTGGCGCGCAACGTGGCCCTGGCCGTGTGCATCGTGCCGATTTCATTTTGCGCCAACGTCATCCGGGTCATGGTGCTGGTGCTGGTGACCTACCATTTTGGCGATGCCGCCGGGCAGGGATTTGTGCACGGGTTTGCCGGCATCCTGCTGTTCCTGGTGGCGCTGACGCTGATGTTGCTGGTGGATTATCCGCTGGGCCGGTTGTTTCCCGAACGGAAGAGGGCGGTTTCATGAAAACCTCATCCCTGCACCTGCGGATGCTGCTGGTTTTCCTGGCGATGGCACTGGCGTCGTGGCTGGCGTATGCGTTGCGCCCGTCCATCAAGGTGGCGGATACCTCGCCGCTGGGTAGCCTGGAATCGAGCATTCCCAGGCATTTTGGCGAGTGGCGGGTGGATGACAGTTTGCCGGTGGTCCTGCCTTCGCCAGAAGTCCAGGCCAAGCTGGACCGGATCTACAACCAGGTGTTGTCGCGGACTTATGTGGACCAGCAGGGACGGCACATCATGCTGTCCATGGCTTATGGCGGCGACCAGTCCGACGGCACGACCGCGCACAAGCCGGAAATCTGTTATCCCGCCCAGGGCCTTGAGATTGTCTTCAACCGGGTCGGCACCATGGAAGTGGACGGGCAGGACTTGCCGGTGCGCCGCCTGCGGGCCCGCATGGGCAGCCGGCACGAACCCATTACCTACTGGATCGTGGTCGGCGACCAGGCCGTCACTTCGGGCACCGGGATGAAACTGGCCCAATTGCGCTATGGCGTGCGCGGCTTGATTCCAGACGGCATTCTGGTGCGGGTTTCCAGTTTGGACCGTAACTCCGAGGCCGCCTTCAGGCGCCATGAAGAATTCGTGCGAGCGCTTGTCGCCAGCCTGGACACGTCCATGCGCCAACGGGTGATGGGCAGCGTCTCCAGCCCCTCGGCAAATTCAAAAACGGCGGCACTATGAATTCCAGTCCATCCCGCGGTTCCTTGCCGCTGTTGATTCTTGGCTTGGGCTTCGCCGTGCTGATGGGCATGGCGGCGGCCCTGGGGCGCCCGGCCCTGTTGGCCCCCTTCGTGGGCCTGATCGGCCTGCTGGTGCTGTTCGTCATTCCCGCGCGGCTGGCCTTCTGGTCCATATTGGTCGTGTCGATGCTGCTCGTGGGGCCAGTGATGTATTTCGGCAAGCTGGATTCCGCGCGCTGGATTCCGCCCCTGCTGACACTGGCCTTATATGTGCCGCTGGCGGCCTTCGTGCTCAAGCCCAAAAAGCCCAGCTTGGATGCGGGCTGGCCGCTGTGGCTGTTCATTCTCGCCATGTTCCTGGTGGTGGCGGTGTGCAGCACGGCGCTGAGCTCGCCGATGGTGGGCGAGGTGGCGGTGGCGTCGCGGGCCTATTTCGCTTTCTGGTCCGTAGCCCTGGCCCTGGCGGTCGGCATGCTGGGGCCGCGCGACATGGCGCTGGCTTGGAAAGCCTTGCTGATTTGTGCGGTGATCCAGTTGCCGGTGGCCTTGTACCAATATCTGGTGGTGGCCAAGGCTTCCAGCCGCCTTTCGCCCTGGGATGCGGTGGTCGGTACCTTCCCCGGCAATATGGAAGGCGGCGGGGCCAGCCATGGCATGGGTATTTTTCTGCTGATCGCCATGGCGGCCGTGCTGTCGCTGTGGCGGACCCGCCAGATTCACCGGGGCCTGGCGGTGCTGATACTGCTGTCCATTCTCGGCTCCCTGGCCCTGTCCGAGGTCAAGGCCGCGGTATTGCTGGTGCCGCTGGTATTTGCCCTGGTGTATTACCGCGAGCTGCTGCAGCGGCCGATGCTGACCCTGGGCGCTGTCCTGATTTCCGTCGCCTTGATGGGCACGCTGATCCTGGTCTACGAGAACACTTTCTATGCCAATCGCGGCATGACGCTGTCCGGCAAGATGCCCACGTCGCCGCTGGAGGCGGTGCAGAACCAGCTCAATCCGGAGCAGATGCACATCCGCTCCGAAGGTGCTGGTGTGGTGGTCAGTCGGGCGGCGCGCATGGCGGACTGGTGGCAGCGCAGCGTGCGCTACGGCGACCCTTTCCACGCCCTGCTCGGCTATGGCATCGGGGCCACGCAGATTTCCTCCGTCGGCATGGGCGAGTTGGTGCGGCAGTTTCCATACTCCCTTGACATGACTGGCACCAATATTCTGTTGTGGGAAACCGGCGTCATTGGGCATTTGCTGTTGATGGCCGCGCTGCTGCTGGCCGGCATGAATTGCGCCAGCAGTGCACGATCGCCCCTGGTGCCGGTGGAGCACAAAGCCTTGCTGGAGGCTGCCGCGGCTGGGCTGGTGATTTATGCCATCACCCTGCCGTACAGCAACTTCGCGCTGCGCGCGGCCCCCTCGCAATTTCTCATGGTGTTCATGCTCGGCTATTCAGCCTACTGGTGGCGCGTCGTCCGGCTGGGCCACCTGATTCGTGCGACAGGCCCAGCCCACACGCCGAATGAGAATTTCGAAAACAACACGAAAACGGATTTGGCAGGCAAGCGTCCGACTCCGAGGTATCTGCATGGATGACAAGGTGGTCTTCATTCTGGGTTCCGGCCGTTCCGGGACCACGTTGCTGTACAAATTGCTGGCGGCGCATCCCGCGGTCGGTTATTTGAGCAACTATCAGAGCCGTCTGCCGGCGCTGCCCGGTCTGGCCTTGATGCACCGGATTCCACGCCATTCGCTGGCGCTCAAGCGCAAGGCTTGGTTCGGTGGACAGGGCAACGCCTATTTCGAAGGTCGGCGCGGATGGTCTCAATTCTGGATACCCGCGCCCGCGGAAGCCGAGAGCGTGTTCGAGCGCGCCGGCATCCCCCCCACGCCGGCGCATGATTTCGTGCTGGAGGAACCCGGCCTCGGCAGGCTGAGAAATACCTTCGAGTCGGTACTGCAACGGGGCGGCGGCGACGTGGTGGTGTGCAAGCGCACGGCCAATAACCGGCGCGTGGCGGTGCTGCGCCAGGCTTTTCCGCGCTGCAAATTCGTGCACTTGGTGCGGGACGGCCGCAGCGTCGCCGATTCGCTGGTGCGGGTGGGCTGGTGGGCGGACCACCAGTTGTTCTGGGCCGGCAAGACGCCGCGCGAGCTCAAGGCCGAGGGGGTCAGCGAGTTGCATATCGCGGCCCGCAACTGGGTCGAGGGGATGCACCAGATCGAGCGGGGGCTGCAAACCATCGAAGCCTCGTCGAAGCACACCCTGCATTACGAGCAATTGCTGGCCGATCCCCATGGCGAATTGCGCAAGCTGCTGCGCTTCATGGGCGTGCAGGCTTATGCCGATCGAGAGTACGAGGATTTCATCGCTTCCCTGTCCATCAAGCCGGTGGATGCTTCATGGCGACGCAAATGGTCCGCGGCGGACCGTGAAAGCGTCACGGCACTTCAGCGGGATACCCTGATTCGCTGGGGCTATGCGTGACCGGGTGGGAATGGAACGGGCTTGTCAATTGCCAGGAGTACAGATGCATGCAGTCATCCAGTCCATTTACCGCCGCTCGGTGCCCTGGGGGTACAGGCAACTGCTGAGAGCTTACAAACCCAATGGCCCGTTGCGCCGCCTGCGCACGATGCCGGATGCAGAAGACTATTGCCTGACCCCGTTCGATGAGAATCGCTGCATTTTCGTGCACATCCCCAAGACCGCTGGAATTTCGCTGTGCACGGCCTTGTTCGATTGCAAGGGAGGCGGACATCTGACGGCACGCGCCTACCGCGCCCTGTTCGGTTCCCAGGCGTTTGACGAATATTTCAAATTCACCTTCGTGCGCAACCCCTGGGACCGCATCGTCTCCGCCTATACCTACCTGTCGCAGGGCGGCGGCAATGAGCGCGATACGGCTTGGGGGCGTTCCGTACTGAGCCAGTACCCGTCTTTCGACGAGTTCGTGCTCCAGTGGTTGGATCCGCGTAACGTCTACACCCAAATTCACTTCGTCCCGCAGTGGGAATTCGTGGTGAACGGGCAGGGCCATGTCTGCATGGATTTCGTGGGCCGCTTCGAGCGCTTGGCGGACGATTTCCAGTACGTGGCCGACCAACTGGGCTGCCGCTGCGAATTGCCGCTGGTCAATGCCAGCCGGCGACTTTCCTACAGAGACTATTACTCCGACGCCAGTCGCCGGCGGGTGGCGCAAATTTATGCGCGGGATATCGAACAGTTCGGATACTGTTTTTGAGGCAAGGCGATGAAGGTGCTTTACGTCTGTTCGGCAGCGCGCTGTGGTTCGACGCTGACGGACATGTTCCTGGGCGGACATCCCCAGGCCACCTCGCTGGGCGAGGTCAATTTCCTGGCCAAGGCCATCCGCGTTGGCGAGCGCTGCTCCTGCGGGGCGCTGGTGCGGGATTGCCCGGATTGGCAGGCGGTGTTCAAGCGGCTCGCGCCCTGGGGCTTCGATCCGCAGCAGCCATACCGTTTCCGGCTGTGGGACGCCGTGGCCTGGACCTACGTGGATCAGGCGCATCAGACGCGCGGCTTTCTAGCCGCGGTGCGCATGCGCAAGAGCTGGATGGCGCTGCGGGATTTGCTGCCCGAAGGCGTGCGCCCGCACTGCCCGGTGCCGCCGGCCTATGAGCAGGCCCTGGTGAACAAGATGAGGCTGTACGAGGCCGTGGCCGCCGCCTGGGACAAGGAAGTGGTGATCGACTCGTCCAAGAACGTCCGGGAGGCGGTGGAGCTTTACCAGCGGGATCCGGACACCGTGCGCATCCTGCTCGTGACCCGGGACGGGCGGGGCGTCTACCTGTCGCGGCGCAGCAGCGGGCGCGACCGGGAGGAAAGCGTGCGCGGCTGGCTGAGCTACTACGGGCGGGCGCTGGCCCTGCTGGAGAAGCATGTTCCGGCCGAGGCGCGCATGCAGCTCAAGTACGAGGACATCGCCAGCGCGCCGCAGCGGGCGGGCGAGACGCTGTGCAACTTCGTGGGGCTGCGCTTCCAGGAGTCCATGCTCCAACTCGACGGCGTCGTGCGCCACATGGTCAATGGCAACGCCACCCGCTTCGCGCCGGGCAAGGGCATCAAGCTCGACGAGCGCTGGCGCCATGACCTGCAGCCCGCCGAGCTGTCCTATTTCGACGGCCGTGGCGGCCGCATGAACGCGGCCCTGGGCTATCGCTGAAACCATGCTGAAGCTGCTCTACATCACGGAAGACACCTTTCCTCCCTTCCGGGTCGATGTGGTCGAGCTGTTCGCCCGCCAGCTCGTGTCCCGGGGCTACACCATCGACTGGGTGATGGACGTGCAGCAGCCGAGCCCGGAGCTGGGCGCCGAGACCCGCTGGCTCGGCAGCCGGGTGTTCCTGGCCGGCAATGCGGGCGGTGAAGGGCTGCTCGGCCGCGTCACCCGCAATCTCAAGGGCGTGCTCAACGACTTGCGCATCCTGTGGCTGGCGCGGCGGGGCAACTACCACGTCATCCAGGTCCGGGACAAATTCTTCGCCGGACTGGTGGCGGCGCTGGCCGCCCGGCTGACCCGGGCCCGCTTCGTGTTCTGGATGTCCTATCCGCTGGCCGAATCCAAGCTGCAGCTGGCGCAGAACCCGCAGGCGCGCCATCGCTGGCTGCTGCGCCTGAAGGGCCGGCTGATGCAGGCCTCGCTCTACGGCGCCATCCTGCCGGCGGCGGATCACGTGTTCGTGCAGAGCGAGCGCATGAAGCGCGACGTGGTGGCGCACGGCATCGACGCCGCGCGCGTGACGCCGGTGCCCATGGGCATCCGCGCCGACAAGGTGGGCCAGGCCGCGGACGCACGCCCGCCCTCGCGCGAGGCGCCGCTGCTGCTGCACCTGGGCATCATCCTGCGCATCCGCAGCCCCGAATTCCTGCTGCGCGTGCTGCAGCTGGTGCGGCGCCGCTACCCGCGCGCCACCCTGGCCTTCGTGGGCGAGGGGCAGACCGCCGCGGACCGGCAGGCGCTGGAGGCCGAGGTCGCCCGGCTGGGCCTGCAGGACGCCGTCACCATTACCGGCTTCCTGCCCATGGAGGAAGCCTGGCGCTGGGTGGAGCGGGCCGACGTGTGCATCTCGCCCTTCAGGCCCATCCCGGTGCTGGAGTCCACCTCGCCGACCAAGCTCATCGAGTACCTGGCCATGGCCAAGTGCGTGGTGGCCAACGAGCATCCCGAGCAGTCGCTGGTGATGCAGCAAAGCGGCGCCGGCCGCTGCGTGGCCTGGGACGAGGAAGCCTTTGCCGCCGAGATCTGCCGCCTGCTGGATGAGCCGCAGCAGGCCCAGGCGCTGGCCGCGCGCGGCCCCGACTGGGTTCGGGCGCACCGCACCTACGAGGCCATCGCGCAGCTGGTGGATGCGCAGTACCGGCGCCTGGTGGCCCACGAGGCGCGGAGCTGATGGCGCCGTCCGAGCATCACGAAGGCCGCTATTCCGCCGCGCGGATCCGCAAGGCCCTGCTGTTCTTCATCGTCGGGCGTGGCGCCCAGGCGCTGACCTTCCTGCTGCTGACGCTGCTGCTGGTGCGCGTGCTGTCCGCGCGCGACTACGGCGCCTACATGGCCGTGTGGGGCATGGTCGAGCTGATGGTGCCGCTGAGCTCCTTCGGCCTGCTCGAAGCCAGCCGCCGCTACCTGCCGATGCTGGCGCAGACCGGCTCGCGCCAGGCCGTGCTGCCCTTCGTGCGCGGCGTGGTGCTCGCGCGCCTGCTGCTGCTGGGCGGCTGGGCCGCGGCACTGGCGCTGCTGTGGCCCGCGGTGCTGGAGTTCCTGGGGGTGCAGCGGCAGGAGCTGGGCCACGCCCTGGCGGTGGCGGGGGCCATCGCCGTCATCTGCAGCGTGCCGGCCTTCCGTTTCGTGAGCGAGCTGCTGGAGTCGCTGCTGGAGCAGAAGTGGTCGCAGTTGCTGCACGCCGCGATGCCGCTGCTGCGCATGCTGGGCGTGGCCACGCTGCTGCTGTCGGGCCGCCTGGAGTTGGGGCTGCTGCTGCTGCTCGACGCCGGCATCGCGCTGCTGTTCCTGTTGGCATCGCTGGCGGTGCTGTACGCCAAGCTGCGGGAGATCCCGGAAGGCGCCTCGGCAGCGCTGGAATTCAAGGAAGTGTTCTCCTTTTCCTGGCACATGACGGGCGTGAACCTGCTGCAGGCCACGGCCAGCATCGGGGCGCTGCGGCTGCTGGTGGTCCGCACCCTGGGCCTGGAGGCCGCGGGCATGTTCGCCTTCCTGCAGCAGCTGTTGCTGATGGTGGGGCGCTACATGCCGGCACAGGTGCTGGGCAGCGTCGTGCGGCCGGTGCTGGCCGCACGGCATGCGCAGGGCGAGCACGCCACCGTGATCGGCGCGCTGGAGCTGCTGTGGAAAGCCAACCTGATGATGCTGGTGGTGTGGCTGGCGGCGGTGGGCGTCAGTGGCGACGAGCTGATGGCGCAGGCCAGTGGCGGACGCTTCGCCGATACGGGCCAGGTGATGTTCCTGATGCTGCTGGGCCTGGGCGCGACCACCCAGGGGCAGAACATCTCGATGTGCATGCAGCTCTACGGCATCACCAAGCAGCTGCGGGCGCAGAGCGTGCTGTTCCTGCTGGTGCCGCTGGGCGTGGTGCTGGGCAGCCGCTATGGCCTCGTGGGCGTGGCGGCGGGTATCGCGATCACGCATGGCTTCAAGAACGTCTTCGCCACCTGGTGGCTGCGGCGCCAGGGCATCCACCTGGCCTATGACCTGCGGGCGCTGGGACGTATCTCGGCGGGCATGGCCATCGCCGTGCTGCTGGCCGCGGCGCTGCATGCCGCGCTGGGGCCGTGGGTGGCGCTGGCCATGCTGGGCCTTTTCACCGTGGCGGCCATGGTCCTGTGCAAGCCCCTGCGCGAGAGCGAGTTCCAGCTCATGTCGGGTTTCTTCAAGGGCCGCAAGGGCCGGCTGGCCTCCTGGCTGCACGCGCTGGTTCACATCGATCGCAAGGGGTTGACATGAGTTTCGATGCAGGTCCGGTTTTCGTGGTGGGTGTCAACGGCTCGGGCACCACCATGCTGGCCGACGCGCTGGGCAACCACCCGGCCTTGTACATGCTGCCGCGCGAGACGCGCGTCCTGCCCGGGTTGCTGCAGCGCTACGGTGTGTCGGCGCCGCTGACGGCCGAGGACCGCCGCGGCTTGGTGGACGAACTGCGGCGCAGCAAGGCCTTCTGGCGCGAGAACGGCGACCAGGCGGTCGTGCTGGACGAGCAGGAATACCAGGGCGCGCGCAACGCGCCCGACGCCATCGCCGCGCTCTACCTGCACATGGCCCGGCGCGAGGGCAAGCAGCGCTGGGGCGACAAGACGCCGATGTACGTGCAGCACCTGTCGCTGCTGGCGCACGCCTTTCCCGCGGCCCGTTTCGTGCACGTGGTGCGCGACGGGCGCGATTGCGCGCAGTCCTTTCACCGCCGCTGGAAGCTCTCGCCGCTGCGCTCCGTGTGGCGCTGGAAGAAGGCCGTGGCCACCGGGCGGCAGCAGGGCCTGCTGCTGGGCCCGGCCCGCTACCTGGAACTGCGCTACGAGGACCTGACCGCCGACCCCGAGCACTGGATGCGCCGGGTCTGCGGCTTCCTGGAGTTGCCTTTCGCGGCCGAGGTGCTGAAGTCCCGCATGCGCTATTTCGATCCGAATTCGGAGCGGGCCGGCGCGGGCGCGATGGTGCCCAACTCGCAGCGCTGGCGCAGCTATTTCGATGCGCGCCAGATCGCCCGGCTCGAAGCGGTGGCGGGCCGCATGCTCCACGAGAGCGGCTACCCGGCGCAGACCCTGGGCGACGCCGATCCACCGGCCTGGACCCTGGCCGCGCTGAAGTGGACCGACTGGGCCCGCATGACCGGCATGCACCTGGCGGGCACGCGGCGCATGGCGGGCATCCAGGCCCTGGCGCTGCGCGCCAGGGAAGCCATGAGCCAGGACCGGGTCAACCGCTACTGAGGCCCTGGGCCGCGCGGCCCGCGCCGTCTTTCATTCGCAGATCGTGACCGGAGCATCCATGACACTGCCCAATTTCATCATCGGCGGTACCGAGAAAGCCGGTACCACCTCGGTATTCACCTATCTGCTCTCGCATCCGGAGGTTTGCGGCTCCAGGGTCAAGGAAACCGATTTTTTCCGCCACGACGATTGCGCCGACCTTGCGCGCAGCGCCGAGGCTTATGCGGCCCATTTTGCGCACTGCAAGGCCGAGGGCGCCCGGGTGGTGATGGAAGCGTCGCCAGGTTATCTGGGTGAATCCAGCGTAGTGGCGCCCCGTATGCGGGCCATGCTGCAAGAAGTGAAACTGCTGTTCATCCTGCGCCATCCGGTGGACCGCATTTATTCATCCTTCAATTTCCACAAGGCCCGGCTGGAACTGCCGCAGGACTTGAGCTTTGAGGATTATGTGGAGCGCTGCCTGCAATTCGACCGCGGCGTGCCGGCCGAGTCGCTGGGTATCGGGCGCTGGTTCCTGCAGGTGCTGGACTATGGGCGCTACGCGCCACACCTGGAGCCGTTCCTGCAGCGCTTTCCCGCGTCCTGCATCAAGATCATGTTCTACGAGGATTTGCAGCAGGACGAGCGGGCCTTCATGCAGAAACTCTGCGGCTTCCTGGCCATCGATCCGCATCATTTCGATGCTTATACCTTCCAGGCGGCCAACGTGACCTTTTCCAGCCGACACGCGGGCTTGCATCGCTGCGCGCTGAAGCTCAACCAGATGATGGAGCCGGTGCTGCGCGCCCGTCCCGGGCTCAAGCGCGTGCTGGTGTCCTTGTACAAGCGCTTCAACCAGGCACAGCAGGGCTATGCCGCGATGCCGATCGCCATGCGCCAGAAACTGCAGGCTTACTACGAACCCAGCATCCGGCAACTGGCGGGGTTGGTGGGCGAGGGCACCTTGCCGCCCGGCTGGCTGGACGCGGCAGCCGCTTCCGGCGCGGGCTCCCTCAAGATCCAGCCTGCACGCTGAGCCGGGGCGGTTTCAACGTTTTGAGGCCGGTATGGAAAAGCTGTATTACCTGTCGCATTACCTGTACCGGAAAAAGGTGCCGGTGCTGCCCAAGGTGGTCGAGTTGATGATCCGCTTCTTTTTCCACTCGTCCATTCCCTACCAAGTGCAGATCGGGCCCGGCGTGACCTTCGGGCATCGGCAGGGAATCATGATGGGCAAGCGGGTGAAAATCGGGGCGCGGTGCAAGATTCGGCACCAGGTCACGATTGCCGGCGGCGCGGGCGGCGGCGCCACGATCGGGGACGACGTGCAGATTGGCGCCGGCGCCAAGATCATCGGCCCGATCCGTATCGGCAACCGCGCGCGCATCGGTGCCAATGCGGTTGTGGTGAAGGACGTGCCGGACGACGCCACCGTGGTCGGTATTCCGGCGCGGGTGGTCCGGATCGCGGGGCGGAAAATCGTGGGCCCGAATCAGGAAATGCCGGTGCCTGAAGAGCTTTTCTGATTCAAATTCTTTTGGGCTTGGGCGGTATTCCCGCCCACCTCTCGATTCGGTCGAAGGGCAGGCGCCCGGTTATCGGCGCAGGGGCTTCGACGAGCCTGGCCCGAACGGGTGTTTATTCCAGCGCTAACGAAAAAGCTGGAATCCCAGCCCTTCCAGGCTTATTGCGTTCTCAGGCACACGGCCCGCGTGGCGGGATCGCGGATCCAGCGCAGGGCGTCCGACCAGAACAGGTAGTCCTCGCGCTGGCCGATCCCGGCCTGGTCCAGCGTGGCCGTATCCGCGAGAGCGCGCTGGTCGCTGCTGAGGATGCGCACCTGGCGCCCTGACTCGGGATGTTCGAGCAGGGCCTGCCGGCCGGCCTGGTACTCGCTCAGCTCCCAACCCTGCTGCATCAGGTACACCGGCAGCCAGCCCCAGCTCCATTCGTTGTGGCCGTACTTCGGCACGGGCGACATCAGCACCGTGACGTCGGTCCGGCAGAGGTTCACCACGTCGGAAAGCTCCTTGTAGAAGCGCACGCTGGGTTGAGGGACCTCGAACTGGCGCAGCTGGTGCAGGAAACCCAGGTACGCGCCGGCCGGCCGGGCGCCGTCATGCGTGCCCACCACCATGGGCTCCAGCGCCCAGGCCGTCAGCGGGCGCTGCTTCAGGGCCTCCGGTGCGGGCATGCCGACCAGCACCAGGGCGGCGAGCAGGGCGGCGGACAGCATGGCGCCCCGCTGCAGGCGCAAGTGCGCGAGCCGCTGCGGCGACACGCCCTTGAGCGCGCCGAAATTGCGCGCCACCGCGTGCGCCACCAGCACGGTCAGGCCAAGGAAGAAGGGCAACAGGTACTTGCCGGAGTAGAGGTTGCCCAGCGGGGCCAGCGTCGGCGCCAGGGCGGCGAGATACAGCAGCCAGGCGCGATTCCACTGGGCTGGCGCCCGGCCGCCGCCAGACTCCCCGGGACACGAGGCCCACCACAGCAGCGGGAAGATGAGCAGGGCCGGTCCCATCGAGAACAGGACGATCTTCAGGCGATAGTCCAGCGTCACGCTGAATTCGCCCTCGCCGTAGCGGTGCAGGATCGCCGCCGCGTCGGCGATGAAATGCGGCTGCCAGATCAGGAACAGGGCCGCGGTAGCCAGCCCGCCGGCGATGAAGGCCAGCAGGCGCTGCATCCGGGCCTGTTCCGCCCACAGCCAGGGCAGCACCAGCACCGCCGGGACCAGCGCCAGGAAGTCGAGCCGGAACAGGCAGCCGGCGCCCAGCACCATGCCCGCCGGCACCATGCCGCGCACCGGGGCGCCGGGAGCGCAAGCCCGGTGCACCAGCAGCAGCGCGCCGGTGATGAAGGGCAGCGCCAGCGCGGAGGTGTTGAGGTAGAGCGTGGTGATCCAGAGCTCGGGGAGGCACAGCGTCAGCACCAGCGCCAGGGCACGCGCGTAGGGGACGTTGCGCAGGATGCGCGCCAGCAGCAGGTACAGCAGGGCCAGCCCGGCGCCGCCGAAGGCCTGCGCCACGTAGCTCTGCGCGAAGGGCCGGTCGAACAGCGGCTGCAGCGCCGCCGCCAGCTCATAGGACAGCGGCTGCCAGTGGTAGCGGTAGACGCCGGCACGCCCCAGGGCCTCGAACTGGTTCATGCCGAAGAGGACAGCCAGGCCGTCGCCCTCGAAGCCCTGGCGGTCGCCGACCAGCACGGGTAACAGGACCAGCGCGGCGACGATGAAGGAAGAGATCCACCGGGTGTCGCCGCGCCACGCCAGGGTGCCGGTGTAAATGCTCATGACGCCACCCTTGCAGCGGATTCGGGAACGCTTCAAACGCTCAAGCGGCCAGCCAGATCAGCACCACCGTCACGAGCACGATCAGCCGGCTGACCCAGTCCCGGGCCGCGAACACCACGGGGTCGTCGTGCAGGTTGCGCCGGTTGGCCTTGAGCCACAGGCGCAGCAGCCAGAACAGCAGCATCGGCCCCAGGATCCAGAGGTACTCCGGATGCCGGAAGCGCTGCGCCGTCAGCGGGTCGTTGAGGTAGAGCAGCAGCACCACCACGGCCAACTGGCCGGCGGCGGCGCCGGCGGCGATGACGAAGGTCTGGTCGCCGATCAGGTAGCCCCGCGAGCGCAGCGCGGCCGTGTCGGTGGGCAGCGTCATCGCGATCTCCACGTAGCGTTTGGCGAAGGCCAGGCTGAGGAACAGGAAGATCGAGAAGCTGAAGATCCACAGCGACAGCGGCACCCCGAGCGCTGCGGCGCCGGCCACGATGCGCAGGGTGTAGAGGATGGCCAGCACGCACACGTCCAGCACCGCGCGCCGCTTCAGGCGCATCGAGTAGGACAGGCTCAGCACCATGTAGACGATCAGGCAGAGGCTGAAGCGCCCGGGCAGCAGCGTCAGCGACAGCAGCAGCGAGCCGCCGAACAGCGCCGCGCTCATGCCCAGCGCCGTGGGGATGCCAATCAAGCCGCTGGCGAAGGGCCGATGACGCTTGCGCACGTGGCGCCGGTCGGCTTCCAGGTCCAGCAGGTCGTTGATGACGTAGATGGCCGAGGCCATCAGCGAGAAGGCCAGCATCGCCAGCGGCACCCGCAGCAGGGCGGCGGTCGGTATCTGCGAGGCCATGGGCAGCATGGGCAGCAGCGGCAGACCGATCAGCAGGTTCTTGAGCCACTGGTGCAGCCGCAGCCCGTACAGCACGTCCATCAGCCGCGCGCGCGGCGGGCGGATGGCGGTGGTGGCCGGCGCCACCGCGCGCGCCGAGGATTCGAGCCCTGCCGAGCGCGTGACCAGCAGCGCATGCGCCGTCTCGCGCCAGATGGGCAGGTCCACCCGATGGTCGCCCACGTAGGCGAAGGCGCCGTCGCCATGCGCCTGGGCGTCGGCCTGGATGGCCGCGAGCTTCCTGGGCCCGTTGAGGTTGCGCTCGCCGTCGGAGGCCAGCACACCGTCGAAGAGGCCCAGGTGCCGCGCCACCTCGTGCGCGAGCCGGGCATCGGCGGCCGTGGCCAACACCACGCGCCGGCCCTGCGCGCGCGCCTCGCGGACCAGCTCCAGCACCTCCTTCCGGTAGGGCAGGGTGGTGGCGTCGAACTCCACCCGCTGCGCCACCTCCTGCTTGAAGCGGGCCTTGCCCTGCAGCAGCCACTGCGGCAGCTGCAGCAGCGCGGCGGGCTGGCCGCGCAGCAGCCGCAGCAGCGACTCGTGCAGCAGGTCCGTGGCGATGAGGGTGCCGTCCAGGTCGACGTACAGCGGCAGCGGCGGCGCCTCGGCCTGCGGCGCGGCATTCATGGCGGGCTTAATGGCCCACTCCTGCGCCCGTGGCGGGCTGGGCCCGGACGCCCTGAAGATGGCGCGCGGTGTGGCGCGCGATCAGGGCGTTGTCATGGCGCGGTTGCCAACCCAGCGCCAGCGAGCGCTCGATGTCCAGCACATGCGGCCACGTCAGCATCAGCACCTGCTCCCGCGCCAGCAGCCGCCAGCCGCTCAGGGCGGCCAGCCCGCGCAGGGGTGTCAGCGGCAGGTGCACGATCCGCGTCGGAGGCGCCTGCAGTTCCTGCTCGATCTCGTGCACCCAGTCCACGATGGACAGCGGTCGCGGTGCCGCGGCGTTGTAGAAGCCCAGCGCTCCCTGGCGCAGCACCACTTCCACCAGCCGCGCCACGTCTTCCACGTGGACCATGGCGGTGGGCTGCGTGCCCGCGCCGGGCACCAGCACCGGCCGGCCCTGGGCGATGGCGCGCACGAAGCCGCGGAACAGCCCTTCGCGTCCGGGGCCGCCGATGATGCAGGGGACCACCGTGGCCCAGCGCGCCATGCCCTGCTCCACCAGCGCCTGCGCCTCCAGCTTGGATTCGCTGTACACGCCCTGGCCCTGCATGCGGCTCTGCGGCCCGTACTGCGGCGAGCCGTCCTGCGCGTACATCATGCTGGTGCCGATGTTGACGAAATGCGCGCCGCTGCCGCGGTAGCGCTCCACCAGGTGCCGCGTGGCCTCGACGTTGTTGCGCCTGAACCAGGCCCTGCGGCCCAGCAGCGGCAGGCTCGGCGTGACGTACTGCACCGCCGCGGCATGCACCACGGCATCGGCCTCCGGCAGCGTCTGCGCGAAGCCCGGGTCCGCCAGGTCGCCACGCAGCGTCACGTCGCCGGCGCGGTCGGTGGTGCTCACGATATGGCCGGCTTCACGCAGGCGCCGGGTGCATTGGCGGCCAAGGAAACCATTGGCGCCGGTCAGCAGGATATGCATGCCGGCCTCACCCGCGGGACAGAATGACCACGCCGACCATGATCACGCCTATACCCACCAGGCGTTGCATGGTCAGGGCCTCGCCCATGAATTGCCAGGCAATGAAGGCGTTGACCACATAACCGATGGACAGCATCGGGTAGGCCACCATCACGTCCACTCGCGACAGCGCTGCAATCCAGAGCGCCACGCTCACCACATAACAGGCCAGCCCACCGACGATCCAGGGCTGCGTACCTATATTGAAAGCCAATTCGACGGGCCCCTGGTGCCCGTCCAACCCTATAACCCCCAATTGCCTTGTGCCGGCTTTGAGAGACAGTTGTGCTGCCGCGTTGAGCAACACGCCGCAGAGAATCAATGCAAATGTGCTCAGCTTCATGGCGGATCCTGACATCAGACCAGTATGGGGGTTTCCCAGCCCCCGCGCAGCTTTGCAAGTGCGATTTTCCCTTGATTGCGGCCCACCCGATGGCGGGTGTAATTTCCTAATTCGGCCAACGGGTCTTGGTGGTTGGTTAAATTTCGGTCATCACTGTCACCTTATATGGCTTGACAGGGTTTGTTTTTATTGGCGCCGTGCGTCGAAGGTTGACAAGAAAAAGGCCGCTGCAGCCTGGGCTGCAGCGGCCTGGAGGCGAAGGCGGGAGGGAATCAGCCGATGAATCCCAGTTCGCGCAGTTTGGCGATCACGACGTCGGCCGCCTGTTCCGGCGTGGTGTGCACAGTGTTCAGGCGCAGCTCCGGCGCCTCGGGCGGCTCGTAGGGGCTGTCGATGCCGGTGAAATTGCGCAGTTCACCGCGGCGGGCCTTGCGGTAAAGGCCCTTGACGTCGCGCTCCTCGGCCACCTCCAGCGGCGTGTCCACGTGGATCTCCACGAACTCGCCCTCGGCCAGCAGGCTGCGCGCGAGCTGGCGCTCGGCGCGGAAGGGCGAGATGAAGGCGGTCATGACGATCAGGCCCGCGTCGGCCATGAGCCGCGCCACCTCGGCCACGCGGCGGATGTTCTCCACGCGGTCGGCCTCGGTGAAGCCCAGGTCCTTGTTCAGGCCGTGGCGCACGTTGTCGCCGTCGAGCAGGTAGGTGTGGCGCCCCAGCGCGTGGAGCTTCTTCTCCACCAGGTTGGCGATGGTGGACTTGCCCGCGCCCGACAGGCCCGTGAACCACAGCACCGCCGGCCGCTGGCCCTTGGCCAGCGCGCGTGCCTGCTTGTCCACGTCCACCGGCTGCAGGTGGATGTTGTGCGCGCGGCGCAGCGCGAAGTGCAGCATGCCCGCACCGACCGTGGAGTTGGTCATGCGGTCGATGAGGATGAAGCCGCCCGTGTCGCGGTTGCTGGTGTACGCGTCAAAGGGCAGCGAGCGGTCCAGCGCCAGGTTGCACACGCCGATCTCGTTGAGCTCCAGCTTCTTGGCCGCCAGGTGCTCCATCGTGTTGACGTTGACCTTGTACTTGGGCTCGGTGATGGTGGCGCTGACGGTGCTGGTGCCGAGCTTGAGCAGGTACGGACGGCCCGGCAGCAGCGGCTCCTCGGCCATCCACACGACGGTGCACTCGAACTGGTCGGCCACCTCCGCGGGCGACTCGGCCTTGCAGATGACGTCGCCGCGCGAGATGTCGATCTCGTCTTCCAGCGTCAGCGTGATCGACTGCCCGGCCACGGCCTCGCTCAGGTCGCCGTCGGCGGTGACGATGCGCGCCACGCGGCTCTCGCGCCCCGAGGGCAGCACGCGCACGCGCTCGTCCGGGCGGATGGAGCCGCTGGCGATGGTGCCGGTGAAGCCGCGGAAGTCGAGGTTGGGGCGGTTGACCCACTGCACCGGCAGCCGGAAGGCCGCCTCGTGCTGCGCCGTCTCGTCGATCTCCACCGTCTCCAGGTAGCCCATGAGCGTGGGGCCGCGGTACCAGGAGGTGTTGTCGCTGGGGTGCAGCATGTTGTCGCCGCGCAGCGCCGACAGCGGGATGGCGGTGATGTCGGTCAGGCCGATCTGGCGCGCGAACTCGCGGTACTGCTCCTCGATGTCGCGGAAGGTCTGCTCCGAGTAGCCCACCAGGTCCATCTTGTTGATGGCCAGCACCACCTTGCGGATGCCGATGAGGCTCACCAGGTAGCTGTGGCGCCGCGTCTGCGTGAGCACGCCCTTGCGTGCGTCGATCAGGATCACGGCCACGTCGGCGGTGGAGGCGCCGGTGATCATGTTGCGCGTGTACTGCTCGTGGCCCGGGGTGTCGGCCACGATGAACTTGCGCCGGTCGGTGCTGAAGAAGCGGTAGGCGACGTCGATGGTGATGCCCTGCTCGCGCTCGGCAGCCAGGCCGTCCACCAGCAGCGCGAAGTCGATTTCGCCGCCCTGCGTGCCCCACTTGCGCGAGTCGGCTTCGATGGCGGCGAGCTGGTCCTCGAACAGCATCTTCGATTCGTACAGCAGCCGCCCGATGACGGTGCTCTTGCCGTCATCGACGCTGCCGCAGGTGATGAAGCGCAGCAGGCTCTTGTGCTCGTGCTGCTTGAGGTATTTCTCGATGTCGTCGGCGATGAGGTCGGAAACGTGGGCCATGGATGTGTCCTTGTCAGAGTGAAGGGGGCTTCAGGCAGCGGGTGCGCGCGCAACGGGCGCGGTGGCACGCTCGCTCAGAAGTAACCCTCCTGCTTCTTCTTCTCCATGGAAGCGGTGCTGTCGTGGTCGATCATGCGGCCCTGGCGCTCGGAAGTGCGCGCCAGCAGCATCTCCTGGATGATGGCCGTGAGCGTGTCGGCCTCGGACTCGATGGCGCCCGTGAGCGGGTAGCAGCCCAGCGTGCGGAAGCGCACCTTGCGCATGGACGGCACCTCGCCCGGGCGCAGCGGGAAGCGCTCGTCGTCCACCATGATCAGCGTGCCGTCGCGCTCCACCACCGGGCGTTCCTTGGCCAGGTACAGCGGCACGATGGGCACGTTCTCCAGGTAGATGTACTGCCAGATGTCGAGCTCGGTCCAGTTGGACAGCGGGAACACGCGGATCGACTCGCCCTTGTGCTTGCGCGCGTTGTAGAGCTTCCACAGCTCGGGGCGCTGGTTCTTCGGGTCCCAGCGGTGCTGCGCGGTGCGGAAGCTGAAGATGCGCTCCTTGGCGCGCGACTTCTCCTCGTCGCGGCGCGCGCCGCCGAAGGCCGCGTCGAAGCCGTAGTGGTCCAGCGCCTGCTTCAGGCCCTGCGTCTTCCACATGTCGGTGTGGATCTGCGAGCCGTGGTCGAAGGGGTTGATGCCCATCGCCTTGGCTTCGGGGTTCTGGTAGACGAGCAGCTCCATGCCCAGCTCGCGCGCCATGCGCTCGCGCATGGCGTACATGTCGCGGAACTTCCACGTCGTGTCCACGTGCAGCAGCGGGAAGGGGGGCGGCGCGGGATAGAAGGCCTTCTTGGCCAGGTGCAGCATCACCGCGCTGTCCTTGCCGATCGAGTACAGCATCACGGGCTTGTCAGCCTCCGCGACCACCTCGCGCATGATGTGGATGCTCTCGGCCTCCAAGCGTTGCAGATGGGTCAATTTCATGGATGGCTCTCTCTTGGGGGAGGGGAAAAGGAGTGCCGCGGTGGGCGCGACGGGTGAGGACGCAACCACGGCGACCGGCGCGGTGGGTCTGGAAACGGCGGCGGCGCGTCCAGCCGCGGCGTCGAGAAGGGACGAGGGCGCTGCCGGGCCGCGCACGGCCGGGGTCGCCAGGGCGGGCGCGGGGGACAGGTGGCTCGGGCTCGCCGGCACGGGTGCCGAGGCGAGGGGCGCGGCGATGCCGGCACGGCGCAACGCCACGGGGCACGGGCGCAGCGTCACGCCCGCGGCCTGCATCCGCTGCTGCAACGCTGCTCCGGCAGTGCTGTCCAGGTCGAGGCCGTGCAGCAGCGCCAGCACCGGCCCGCCGGCGGCGCGTTGCAGCCGCAGCAGGAAGTCTTCGTGCACCGACGCGGTCTTGGTGGGCCAGGGCAGCCACTGCAGGCTGCCGCGCAGGCTCAGCGCCACCAGCAGCCGCGACGCCGTGCCGGTGCCGTCGGCCACGCGCAGCTCGCCACACCAGTACAGCGCCGCCTGCTGCTGCCGCGCCTGGCGTACCCGCTGCGGCAACGTCTCGCGCAGCCACGCCTGGTGCTGCGGCGTATCCGCTGCCTCCTGCAGGCTGCACAGGCGCAGGCCCCAGCGCTCCAGGTAGCGCGTGAGGGTGCGCTCGCCCAGCTGCAGGCCGAGCTCCCGCTGCACGCAGGTGCTCAGTGCGTCGCGCTGCCACAGCGGCAGCCCCGGCTCGCCGGATTCGGGGGGCTGTTTGAGCACCAGGCGGCGCAGCGCCTGCTCCTGCTCACTGCTCAAGGCGCGGCCTTCGCCCTGTTGCCGGCCGCGACCCCGCACCGCTACCGCGTTCCACCCACCGGCCAGGAAGGCCTTGTGCGCGGCAATGACGGTGGGCGCGCTCAAGCCGGTCTCGCTGCGGATCTGCTGCAGCGAGCGACCTTCGAGCCTCAGCTCCACGGCACGGCGTCGCCGCGCATTGAGCTGCTCGACGCTCGATTCAAGGACGATGCGATCTTGAGACACTGAAATTTAAAAATGACTTTTAGTCATTAAGCATTTAATGTGCATCATTATAAAGAGCCTGACTTCCCCGTTTTTGCGGGCGCGTGTTCATGGGGTCTTGCATGGGCGCCGGATGCCGCATGCGTCAGTGGAGCGCTCGGCGTGCCCACTCGCGCCGCCTTGGTACCAAGGGCTCGCGGCGCCGACCGCGGCCGTTCAGCAGGAAGGAGGCAGGGCGGACGAATTCGCGTGGCGCCCAGGCCCGTAGTGGCTGGGGGTCCGCGCGGTACGTATTCAGCCCACCCCTGGCGGTCAGGCCGACAGCGGCGGCCTAGCGTGT